>JBFOLV010000209.1:0-2613 GCA_040830325.1 Kordiimonas sp.
ATTCCATGAAGAAAGCCCATTGGGCGTGGCTCTTCCTGACAAAGTAACACTTGAAGTAATGGAAACTGAGCCTGTTGTAAAAGGGCAGACCGTTTCAAGTTCCTATAAGCCTGCAATGCTAGATAATGGTTTGCGTGTTGGTGTGCCGCCTTTCATCAAGCAAGGTGATAAGATTATCGTATCTACTGCTGAGCGCGAATATGTAAGCCGTGCAGATTAATCTGACAGCTGTTTAAACTTATGTAACCTGTTTCGCCTTAGGGTGAGACAGGTTTTATTCTAACCCCAATTTAATAAGAGATTTCTCATGGCTCGTCGTTCGCCGCTCATCAATGTAATGGTTTCTGCTGTAATGAAAGCAAGCCGCAATCTGCGTCGTGATTTTGGCGAAGTGGAGCATCTGCAGGTTTCCAAGAAGGGACCCGCAGACTTTGTTTCTATGGCGGATAAAAAAGCTGAGGAAATTCTTTTTGAAGAGTTAAAGCATGCTCGCCCTGATTTTGGTTTCCTTATGGAAGAAATGGGTGAAGTAAAAGGCAAACGCGATGACGTTCGCTTCATCATTGATCCGCTAGACGGTACAACTAACTTCTTGCATGGTTTACCGCATTTCGCTTCAACTGTTGCGGTGGAAGAGCGCGGTGAGATCACCGCTGGTGTCATATATGCCCCTCTAACGGAAGAACTATTCTGGGCAGAGAAAGGCCAGGGAGCATATTTGAATGACACACGTCTGCGGGTGTCTGCACGGAACAAAATGGACTCAGCTTTGCTTGCCACAGGTATTCCTTTCAAAGGTCGTGGTGATCATGAGAAATTTATTGCTGAGATGACAGAGTTTATGCCGTCTATCGCAGGAATTCGCCGGTTTGGTGCAGCGACGCTGGATTTGGCTTATGTAGCGGCTGGCCGTTTTGACGGCTTTTGGGAAGCTGATTTACAACCCTGGGACATTGCAGCAGGTATTTTGATGGTGAGAGAAGCCGGTGGTTATGTAACAGATATGAAGGGCGGCTCTAACATGCTTAAGACGGGTAGTATTATCGCTTCAAATGATGGTCTACATGCACCGATGGAACGTGTTATTAAGCGTGTACACCGTAATTTGACAGCAGGTAAGTAACACTCAAGGCACAACAAATTTGAATGGCCGCTATGCATAAGCTTAGGGGCCATTTTTCTTGCGCAGCCTTTGTGTTTGTCTCAAGCTACTTCTCCTTATGGCATCGGTTGGAGGGTAGTTTATGGATAACGATATTACGATTGTTGGGACGCCAATATCTCCTTATGTGCGCAAGGTGCTAATCACTTTGGAACTTAAGGGCATTGAGTTTAGATGTGTACCACAGGTGCCTTTCTTTCCGACCGATGAATTCAAAGAGATTAGTCCGCTCAAGCGTATACCTGTACTTAAGCATGGTGATTTTGTACTGCCTGACTCCAGTGCGATCGTGCAATATTTTGATGAGCTTTATCCGGAGATATCAATTTTACCGGATACTATTCAAGATAGGGCCAGAGCAAGATGGTTGGAAGAATATGCAGATGAATGGCTTGGAAGAAGTGTTGTATTTAATCTTTTCTTCCAAAGAGTTGTCGGGCCCTTGTTGCTGAAGCAACCCTCTGATGAAAAGCTTATTAAGCAAGCCCTTGAGGTTGATATACCAAAAAGCCTAGATTACCTGGAGGGCGTTGTGCCCAGTGAAGGGTATTTGTTCGATGAAATTTCTATTGCGGACCTCGCGGTGACAGGCATGTTTTTGAACGCAGGGTTTGCCGGTTGGGAGATTGATGCGACGTGTTGGCCTAAGTTTGCTGCATATCTTAGGTATGTTTATGCGCATCCGGTAGTTTCAAAATATAATAGCCTAGCTAGTAAGCTGAGGGGGCTTCCTCATGCTGAGCATCAAAGCACAGTGACGCGTTTTATTGCAGCTTCTTAACCGATTGTTGCAAGCTTCTCATTGCAAGTCACAATTTCGCCTTTAAAGTAGGGGCAAATATACTTCAGGTATGCTTAAGTATTTGAAGTAGAGTGTTTCCTTCGTAAGGGAGAGGCGAAGATATGCAGAAACCGCAGAAATTTGTAACACGTATGACATTGTTTGTGTTTGCGGTGGTAGTGCTAGGTGTTCTTCTAAGAGACGCACTTGTAACAGCCTTCATGGCCAATGTTGCTTTGAATGGTGTAATCGGCACAATGCTTCTTCTGGGGACTGCTTTTGCTTTTCGCCGTGTCTTTGACCTTAAGCCAGAGATCGAATGGATTCGGGCATTTAAACGCCATGAAAGTGCCGCAACTTCTGTTACTCCGAATCTAATGGCCCCTGCCGCGGCTTTGTTGTCTGCACAAGAAGAAGGCGGTATGCGCCTGTCAACTTTATCCATGCGTTCGGTATTAGATGGAATTGCTTCGAGGTTGGAAGAAAGCCGAGAAATTAGCCGTTACTTTACACAACTCCTTATCTTCCTTGGATTGCTTGGTACATTTTGGGGATTACTAGGTACTATCGGTGCTATTGGTGGGACGATCAACGGTTTGACAGTTGACGGCGGTGATATGGCTTTGATGTTTGATGAACTAAAAGCTGGTCTTGAAGCCCCTCTTTCGGG
>JBFOLV010000210.1:0-4534 GCA_040830325.1 Kordiimonas sp.
CATTCACAAGCTCAACAGCACGCTGGGTTTCCTCGATAGAGGCTTGTCCAGGCATGTAAATTTGTATGCGGAACTGGTTACGGTCGCTTACTGGGAAAAATTGTTCCGTGAGTTGGCCAGCTAAAGCAAAACCAATAAGGGGTATGCCCATGGCAACAATCATCGAACGAAAAGGGCGGCGTACAGACCATTGTAGGCTGCGCTTAAAAGGCGCCGATATGAAAGTGCCGTCAATACCATCTCGCCACCAAACGCGTTTTACCGGTCCATCACTTTCAGTGCGACCTTCGACTACTTTTCCTGCAACCGCAGAGATGATTGTGAAAGCAATGATATAGGACGCGATAAGTGACGCTATAACTGCCCCTGGTACACCGAGGAGGAAATCACCCGCATTACCAGGCATTAAAATCAGCGGCATGAAGGCAATAATTGTAGTGGTGGTGCTACCAAGGAGTGGAAGCCAGAGTTTCTTGATGGTTTTGGACACAGCAATAGCGCGGCGTTCGCCTTTCAGTCGCAGCTGCTGGATTTCATCCGTAATAACGATTGCCACATCGACCATTATACCAAGAGCAACGATAAGGCCGATAACTAACATCTGCTGTATGCGTAAGCCGGCAAGGTCGGTAATCGCAAGTGCAGCAAGAAGTGTGAGCGGGAGTATGGACGCAGAAACAAGCGAGGCGCGCCATCCTAGTGAAATGAGTAGAACGACCAAAACCACGAGCGCCCCAACGGCCATGTTACCCATAAGGCCATCAAGGCGTTCATCCGCATAATCGCGGTGGTCAAAAATACGTTCAAGTTTAATGCTCGCGGGTAGGGTTTCTTCAAACTTATCTAGTTGTCGTCCAATTTGCTCTGACCAATGATCGATGCGTGAATCTTCAAACATGCGAGCGGCGATAACAACACCATAGTCACCGTTTAGGTATGCTAGCCGGCTAGCAGGACTTTCAAAAGTGCGATTGATGGTAGCAATGTCACCTAGGCGCAGGCTGGCACCTGCCTCATCTAAAGCAATAGGAATACGCCTAATGCGCGCTAGATTATCTAGTGCGCCAGAAACTTGCACAACCATCCTGTCTGTATTGCTTGATACCGTTCCGGCGGAGCCTCTTGCATCCGAACCACGAATGCGTGTGGCGAGATCAGACATGGTCAGACCATATGCAGCCAGTTTTGCGTCATCAACGCTAATTCTGATTTCTTCCTGGGGTAAGCCTAGAATGTCGACGAAATCTGTACCAGCCAAGTTTCGCAATTGGCTTTCAATCTCCATCGCATGGCGGCCAAGAATGGCATAGTTAATTGGACTGTCAGAGTGCCACGTTAAGGACAGAATGGCAGAATGGGCATAAATACGTGTGTCTGAGAAATCAGGTGCGGTAGCACCAGTTGGTAGGTCAGTTACTTCTGAGACCTTGTCGCGCAGACGGGCGGTGATCGGCTTCGCGTTGTTTACACGGTCCTCTAGTTCTACCGTAATCAGTGAGATTCCGGGGCTAGAAGTACTTCTTACTTCTTTCACTTCGGGAACTTCACGCATTTTGCGCTCAAGTTTCTCCGTGATTTCAGCTTCAACACGCTCGGCGTCTGCACCGGGATAAAAGGTGGTGACCTGAACAACACGGCTTTCCATGTGAGGGTCTTCAAGGCGAGGCATGGTGTAGAAAGAGTTTAGCCCAGCCACTACAATCAGTAGAAGTATAAGCCAAACCACACGAGGGTGATTATAGAGAGAGCCTTTCATGTTCAGTACTCCCTAACTTCGGCTGTCAGAGGAGATAAGGCTGACACGTTGACCTGCGGCCAGGCGCTCAAGGCCGTCAGAAATAATAATATCACCGTTTGATATTGAGCCTGTTACGAACGCCCTGTTGGGTTCCGAATATAATATTTGCACATTTTCGAACCGTACGTGTGGAGGTGATGTTTTGTCGATCACCTTGTAGACACGCCATAAGCCCCGCACGTCGGAAGAAAGAGCACGGAGAGGCAGCCATGCACCAGATGCTTCCTGCCAGTTCTGAATAGAAGCGTGCAGTAGCTCGCCGCGAGCTACTGCATCAGCAGGGATATCAAAAGTTACCATCATGGTGCGGGTGTTGCCTTCTATAACGGGGACTATTGATCTTACTGCCGTGCCATTGATCACGTTTCTACGTCCATCGCGCATCACATATTTTGCACCATTTTTAACGGCAATAGCATGCTCCGGTGGCATGCCAATATGGGCTTCCATTCTGGAAGTCTCTGTTAACTCAAGAAGAGCTGTACCCGCTGATACAACTGTTCCTTCATCCAGACGGCGCTGTGTGATTGTGCCAGTGAATGGTGCTCGAATAACTGCTTTGGCAAGGTCAACATCGACAGCTGCGATCGCTGCATCCAGTCGCTTAAGGCGTGCGCGCAGAGAAATTGCATTCGCTTCGGCTTCATCACGGCGCTGCGCCGAAGCATGGCCCTGATCAAAGGTCTTGGTGGCACGGTTAAAGGTGCGTTCAGCTAAATCTAATGTCGCAACGGCTTCATCGCGTTCAGCGTTTAGCTGGCGGCGATTTGCTTCCAACCGTGATGTATCAAGTGTGGCGAGAGCGGCACCTTTATTTACAACAGTACCCATGTCTACGTTGATAGAGTTGACAGTGCCATTGAGTTCAAATGCTAAGCTGCTTGTCCTTCCTGCTACGGCTCTGCCGGTAAAAGTACGGCGGGCCATATATCCATCCTCAAACCTGACTTCAGTTGTCCTGACGGGGAGGGCTCGAGACTCTGTGTTTTGCTCAGGTTGTTGGGCGGTCAGGCGTAAGGCCAGCACGCTACTGAATGCCGCAATTGCTATTCCCGCGATGGTGGCTTTTGCTAACTTGCTTCTCGTTAATGTCTTGCTTTGTTGCATGCTGTCGATACTCGGTTGCAGTTGTTTTATAATGTTATGTGGTCTGTATAGTAAATCTAGACTCATTAGTCCAGTAATTATGTTGCGCAAATTTCCGTAACGGAAAATCGATTGTCTGGAGCAAGTTTCACTCATATAGGCGTTAGTCTTCATATTTTCTAGACTAATAAGTCCAAAAAA
Organism: Kordiimonas sp.; assembly: GCA_040830325.1. Lineage (GTDB taxonomy): Bacteria > Pseudomonadota > Alphaproteobacteria > Sphingomonadales > Kordiimonadaceae > Kordiimonas. Next base: position 3,086 of record JBFOLV010000210.1, read on the forward strand.
TATGAAGATACAGTGACAAACTGATGGTGATGTGCCTATATAGGGCGCAGGGTAATATAAGAAGACTGACGATAAGGGCCGTAATCGTAATGAGTGAGCAGGGAAAAATAGAAGCTGTTAAACAGCCTTCTGTGGGGCGTGGTCGCCCACGAGATAATGAGAAGAATGCAGCTATTGTAGAGGCTGCTGCTCATCTGTTTCTAGATAAGGGCTTTGACGGAACCAGTATGGATGAAGTGGCAAAAGGTGCAGGTGTTTCCAAACAAACTGTCTACAGCCACTTTTCAAGTAAAGAACAGCTTTTCAGCGCGTCAATCCGTGCTGTTATAGAACGATATTACCCGGAAACTGTATTGGATCGTGTCGAAGAGCATTCTCTCGAGGCAGATCTGCGGGTGGTCTGTGAAAGTTATGCGCATCTATTAATGAGCAAAGAGGCGATGGCGATGTTTCGCCTTCTTGTAGCTGCTGCGCCTAAAGGGCCAATGCTCGCTAATTTGTTTTGGAATGCAGGCCCTAGAGAGATGCAGGACCGCTTGGAAGCATTTTTGCTTTCGAGAGTTCAGAAGGGTGAGTTAGATATCCCAGATATTGAAGTTGCTAGTAGTCAAATAGTCTGTCTTTTAAAAGCGAAGTCACACTTTATGCATTCTATAGGACTGATAGATTCGATATCAGAAGAACAAATTCAAAAGAATGTAGATAATGCGGTAGATGTCTTCTTGAAACTCTACCGCGTGTAAAGCTTTTGACTATCTGTTAGTGCCGTCTTCAGATTCCATGCCCTCACCTTTTTTCTCTGTGCGGGAATAGCGCGCATTTTCTCGATCGCCTTGAAGGCCTGATGGTAGGGCTTGAATTTGCGCACCTGTTTCAGGACCGAGACGCGTGTCAAAAACAATCTCATCACCATCTGAACTACAAGCTGCTAGCGACATTAGAAGGGCTGCCGGAAATATCATTTTTTTCATTGCAATACTCATTGAATAAACCTCGGTAACATCAGGGCCGGACTTTGCCTTAAAATAGCGAAATGCGCAACAGGCTTGACGCGGCGGCGGCTAAGTGGTTGATTGCGCGCGGCAGATGGCTGGATGGCTACCGCTTTATGTTGGGTTTGCTTGACATAAAGGGGAGGAAAGTCCGGGCTCCACGGAAACACGGTGCCGGTTAACGGCCGGCGAGGGCGACCTCAGGGAAAGTGCCACAGAAAGCAAACCGCCTTATACGTAAGGTAAGGATGAAAGGGTGCGGTAAGAGCGCACCGCGTCGCTGGTAACAGGGATGGCAAGGTAAACCCCACCGGGAGCAAAACCAATAGGAATGGTTGCCTTAAGTGGCAGATGCGTTTCCGCGTCACCGTTCGGGTCGGTTGCTTGAGTATGTTGGTAACAGCATACCTAGAGGAATGGCCATCACCATCGTTTCGATGGGACAGAACCCGGCTTA
>JBFOLV010000211.1:0-2049 GCA_040830325.1 Kordiimonas sp.
TAGGTTACTAGTAGTTAGGTAAAATTCTAGCAACTTCTCAAATGCTTGCTTTGTTGCAGTATACAAGTTGACAGGATTATAAGTATCTCCGTTATAATATTGCCCGGATGTGCCCGTATTCACTAGGCGGGATATACCATTTTCTACCATTGCTTGAATGAGTTGCGTAGAGAATAGCATATTGGTGGTAATTAGGTTTTCAACATCTCGTGGACTATGCTCGGACAAGAAAAATGAAGCCAAATGAAAGACAGTGTTCGGGGCTGCTTTTGCCATGATTTCGACCATGTCGTTGGTGGTGCCGTCATGTTCATGGAGTGTCAATTTATCAGACAATTTAGCTAAGCAGTTCAGGGATGAGCAAGGTCTTGTAATAATGTGAACATTCCAGCCATCGGCAATGAGTCTTTTCACAAGATTTGAGCCGATATAACCTGTTGCACCAGTAACAAGTGCGTTGTGACCTTTAGACTGGGCGAATGTCATTCGAAGGGGCTCTCAAAACTATCGAAGTGGCAGAAACTAGCGTCCCGTTCAGATACAATGGGGTGTCGTGTCGGCCAGTCAATATCAACAGAGCTCCACAACACTCCTTGATCATGCTGAGGAGCGTAGATTGAGCTAACTTTGTAAACCAAAGTAGCGATAGCGCTCGTTGCGCAAAAACCATGGGCCACTCCTTTAGGGATGTAGAGGTAGTTGCCTTGCGCTGAGCTTAGTCTAAATGTTGACGTTTTTCCATAAGATGGTGATCCTTTCCTTAGATCAAGGAGCACATCAAACACTGACCCATGTGTACAATAGACTATCTTAACATGGTCCATAGGGGGAGCCTGAAAATGAAGGCCGCGGATAACATCTTTGTGGGAGTGTGAATAATATTCTTCCACAAAGTTTGTCTCTAAACCCAAATTTATAAACTCATCCTTTTGGTATACTTTTACAAAGCATCCTCGATGATCGACTATCCTTTTGGGTCGAATTTCAAAACAACCTGACAAGTTCGATGGTTCGAGATGAAACATCAGAAGTTGACCCCAAAGAATTCTTCGAGCTTATCTGCAACAAAATCTAGATGACAGGTTGTCAATCCAGGAAACACACCTAGCCAGAATGTTTGCTTCATCACAATATCTGTATTTGTTAGTTCGCCACTTACTCTGTATGTCTGATCTGCCATATACGGTTGTCGTATAAGGTTTCCAGCAAACAACAAGCGTGTCGCGATTTTGTTCTGGTCGAGATATTGAAGTAGATCAACACGCTTAATATTTGAGGATTCTTTGAGAATAACTGGGAAACCAAACCATGAAGGTGAAGAGTTTGGAGTCGCTTCTGGTAGATGGAGAAACTCTTCGCAAGAACTTAGACGCTCTTTAAGGTAGGTAAAGTTTGCTTTGCGTCTTGCAACAAAATCTTCCAATTTGTCCATCTGTGCTAATGCGCAGGCCGCTTGCATATCGGTGATTTTGAGATTATAGCCGAGGTGACTGTATATATATTTATGATCATATCCCGCGGGTAGAGTACCTAATTTCCAACAAAATCGCTTGTTACAGGTATTATCCTTCCCTGGGGCACAGTAGCAGTCTCGTCCCCAGTCACGATAAGACTCCGCGATCAATTTTAGTTCATCATCGTTGGTAAAAACAGCTCCACCTTCACCCATGGTGATATGATGAGCAGGATAGAAGCTTAGTGTGCTGATATCACCAAATGTTCCTACAAGCTGGCCATTATATTTGGAGCCAAGAGCATCGCAACAATCTTCTATCAGCCATAAGTTGTGTTTTTTGCAAAGAGCGGTGACTACTTCCAGATTAAACGGGTTCCCGAGAGAATGTGCCAACATGATAGCTTTAGTCTTTGGCGATATGGCGGCTTCGATTTTCGAAGCGTCAATATTGTGTGTAGCCAAGTCAATATCTACAAACACAGGAACAGCTCCGAATTGCAAAATAGGATTCACTGTAGTTGGAAAACCTGCAGCAACGCCAATAACTTCATCGCCTTTTTTAATCGCGCGAGCCCCTAAACGAGGGGATGTCA
>JBFOLV010000212.1:0-4629 GCA_040830325.1 Kordiimonas sp.
CCCAGCATGGTTCGATGTGCTTAAACAAGGGTTAAGAAAATTGCTAATATTTGTAAAGAAACAAATTTTTCTCAATTTTTTCTGATTTTGTGTTTCGTCAAACCTTTTATCGACACAATAGACTGAATAATCTAATGGTCTTGACTGATTGTATAGATTTCGCGCAGTGTGTGCGCAAATTTAAGTATTAGATTAAGGGTAACGTGATGAAAGCGACAGATGTAGTAATGACTCCTATACATAAAGAGGGGCATATTTTTGTTGCAGCCTTTTTTGTCGTTTCTATTCTTCTTTTCTACGTTTGGGAACCAGCCGCTTGGGTTGGCCTGATTGTTTCTGCTTGGTGTTTGTATTTTTTCCGTGATCCAGACCGCGTAATTCCTGATGAATCAGGCGTGCTGGTAAGTCCAGCTGATGGAACGGTATGTTCAATTAGTGAGACTGTACCTCCTGCGGAGCTTGGTATGGGAGATGAAGAGCGGATCCGAATTACCATTTTCCTCTCTGTATTTAATGTTCACGTAAATCGTGTGCCTGCGGCAGGAAAAATTACTGCTGCTGCGCATGTTCCGGGTAAGTTTCTCAACGCCGCAGCTGAAAATGCTAGTGAGGAAAATGAGCGGCAGCTTATAAGAATGACAACTGAAGATGGGAAAGACATCGCCTTCGCGCAAATTGCGGGTCTCGTGGCTCGTAGAATCTTGTGTGACCTCAAAGAGGGTGATGAAGTAGATCGTGGTGATCGCTTTGGTCTCATTCGGTTTGGAAGCCGTACGGATATTTATCTAGATAAAGGTCAAACTGCGATGGTGAAAGTAGGGCAAACTATGATCGGCGGTGAGACGGTAATCGCCCGTAATAGTTAATTCTGCTAGGAAGACACTATCGTGCCTAAGCAAAAAAAAGCACTCCTATTTAAGGCCATATCCATCAGGACAATACTGCCAAGTGTGGTAACGCTGTTTGCCTTTATGTCAGGTTTGACTGCGATCAGATTTGCACTTGCCGGCAAGTGGGAGTTGTCTGTCGCGGCTATTCTCATGGCAGGTATCTTTGATGGTCTTGATGGCACAGTTGCGCGGCTGTTGAAAAGTACAAGTAGGTTTGGTGCCGAGCTTGATTCTCTGTCCGATGTGGTTGCCTTCGGCGTAGCCCCTGCAGTGGTATTGTACCTGTGGATTTTGCAAGAACTAGACAGATTAGGATGGGCAGTTGCACTAATCTACGCTATCGCCATGGCGTTGAGGCTTGCGCGGTTTAACGCGAAACTCGATGATGATGAAGAACCAAGACAACGTGCAGGTTTTTTAACAGGTGTACCAGCTCCAATGGGAGCCGGACTGATGCTTGTTCCAATGATGTTAGACTTCGGAGTGGGCGGAGGTGTTGTGCAGACCAATAGCCTGCTTGTAGTACCTTATGTTGTTGTTGTAGCTCTCTTAATGGTTTCAACTATCCCGACCTTCTCGTTGAAGGCTTTGCGGGTTCCTAGAGAATGGTTTGTTCCAGTTATGCTGGTAATCGGCTCTATTATTGCTGGATTGTTTGTTCAAACTTGGTTCGTGCTGCTTGGGATAGCTTTGTTGTATTTGATATCTTTGCCAATATCATTCTGGGCTCATCGTAGAAGGCGGGCCCATAAGCGCCGTTCATAAACTCTAGCCTCTGGCATTAGCTTTGCATATCTATTGGTGTGGTAGATGCTCATGAAATATGGGCTGATCATTAACCGACTGAAATATTTGGTTTTTTGATCGAAAGCTGAAAGGCCGAGTAATGACATATTGTAACTTTAAGAATAGTGAAACAGTAGCCTATATCCGCAAGGCGGCATTTGTTGCCGCATCAAGCTTAGTTTTATCCGCTTGCATGGGCGGAGGTACATCTAATCTATGGCAAGGACAAGAGGTCCTAGTTGAAGCCCGACAGGAAGTACTTGAACAGGATGTTTACGCGGTTAGCGATAATCATAGAGAACTAAAGGACCGTTTTGACGCTCTTGAACGGCTCTATGTAGAACTTGTTCAGCAAGTTCGTGCCAGAGATCAAAAAATGGCAGAACTAGAAGCTCATGTTAACCAAGTGCAGCAAGATCCGCAGTTGGCAGCAAGTATGCGTAAAGTAAGTAATGATGTATCTGCCATGCGCAGAGAGATGAAAACGCTGGAAAATAGAGTTTTTTCTGTAGAGCTATCTGATCCATCTTCAGTAACACCTATTAATCAACAGGCGCCAACTGGGGCAGCTGAAACAGGCGCAGCAGTTAAACCTAGTGAAGCTGCTGGAACACCTGTAGCTGCAAGTGCTCCTCCTAGTCAGAAAGTGTTCTTTGGTGTTCACTTGGCCTCGTATCGTTCACAAGATCAGGTGTCAACAGGCTGGTCTGGCCTTGAACAAAATTTTGGAATGGACTTAAACGGTTTAACCCCATTGATTTACACGCAGAGCCAAGAGGGGATTGGGACCTTCCTGCGCTTGATTGCAGGACCTTTGATTAACGAACAAGAAGCAACTGATCTTTGCGGTAGAATACGGCAAAACGCCAATGAGCAATATTGTCGTGTTACCGAATATCAGGGCGAGCCCATCGGTTAACACTTAGTTGTTCGATCAATTTGTTTTAAAAAAACAAAAAACGGTCCGTTAAAGGGCCGTTTACCATATTTTTTAAGATTTCGTGACAAGAGCACTTGACTTCAATGCTGAAATTATGTCCGATGCATCCTCCTTCTTTAAGATATTAATAAACTAGTCAGCTTGGGGAGGTTTGATTAGTTTTGGCGCCAATTAGATTAGGCTGCCTGATATGGAAGAGGGCCGAGCGCACCTGGGGGGGTTAGCTCGGATTGGGCGCGGTGTATCAGCTTCAGGGCTGTTCGCCGCGCCTTTCATCTTTCAGGCAAATCAAACTAGACAATTCTCATCTTGGATGAATGCTTTACCGTTGCTTTAGGGGTGGGTAGCTTTCCAATCATATGTTGCCAAATTGTAGAAAGCCCTTCTTGAGCTGATGCAATACCTGCACTGCCAAGGACAATAAAGATAAACAGGATCAATATGTGCGAGATGGTCATGTTATATTCCCTTTATGTTCTTTTAATGTTCTAGTTTTTTTAATAATGGAAAGTCAAGAACAAAATGAGAACATTATGTTCTTGTAATATTTTTGGCACATTCGATTGCATGCAATGGCACCCAGATGATAAGAAAGGATCAAGTGAGCAGCTTTAGGCTGTGAAAGAAAAATATAAAAAGAGACACATAATGTCGTTGGATGTACCGCGGGATAATCCGCAGCCGACACGCGCTGATGCTACTGAAAAGAGCGAAGGGCGCGAAGGCGTAAAAAAGCGAGGACGCGGTTCAAAAAAACGCCACCGTAGGTCTCGCTATTCACAAGATAAACCGAAGGCAACTAATACTGCCGAAAACCATAGCACCAGGAACAGTGGTGCCTACAGTCGTGGTGTTTATAGTGCCATTGATCTCGGTACCAATAACTGTCGTTTACTAATCGCACGCCCTACACCTAAAGGTTTCCGAGTTATTGATGCCTTCTCACGAATTGTTCGTTTAGGCGAGGGCGTTTCTCAAAACGGAATGCTTGCTGAGGCCGCAATGGATCGCACTATTGAGGCTTTGAAGGTATGTGCCGAGAAAATTAAGCGCAGAAATGTCACTTGTATGCGCCACGTTGCCACTGAGGCTTGTCGGGTAGCTGGAAACTCTGATGAGTTTGTAGAGCGTGTGCGCCGAGAAACAGGTATTAACCTTGATGTTATTACTGCTGGCGAGGAAGCACGTTTGGCCGTAATGGGCTGTCAGTCCTTGATTGCACCCGGCAACAAGAATGCGCTGGTTTTTGACATTGGTGGTGATAGCACTGAACTTATCTGGGTTCGGGTCATACCTGGTAAAGCTAGTGAAATGCGTGGATGGATGTCTATTCCCTGGGGTGTAGTGAACCTATCTGAAAAGTTTGGACATGCAGGTAAGACATTACCCATGAATGTTTATCAAGAAATGGTTGAGACGGTAAAGGGTCATCTCCAATCGTTTGAGGATGCGCATCAAATATCAGATGTGGTTAATCGGCGGAAAACCCAGTTTCTTGGTACATCAGGAACGGTGACTACCTTAGCCAGCCTTCATCTCAATTTGCCTCGTTATATCCGAGATAAGGTAGACGGCGCGTGGATGAAATCACGAGATATCAAACGGCTGTCGCGCGATGTTGCGAATATGAGTCACATAGAAAGGTGCGCTCAGCCATGTATTGGGGAAGAGCGCGCAGATCTAGTTGTAGCTGGCTGCGCTATCCTTGATGCGATACTCGGGATGTGGAACGTACCTAGCTTAAGGGTAGCCGACAGAGGAATTCGAGAGGGTATTTTGCGTGGATTAATGCAAACGGAAATGCCTCCGGTTCGTACAGACAAAATGCATCAGCGTTCGAATAAACGTCGAGCGCCAGCAAAGAAGCATAAAGGGCAGAAGAGCCATGACTAAAGGCTGGAATAACAGCTCGAATCCAAGGAGCCGAGCACGTGGTGCAAAGGTCAGGGTGAAATCTGCGCGCGGTAGAAAAAGTTCATCTACACGGTGGCTTCAGCGCCAACTCAATGACCC
>JBFOLV010000213.1:0-9445 GCA_040830325.1 Kordiimonas sp.
GAACGAGGCCGCGACCAACTACACTGCCAATAAGCTCTTCAATACGGTTCCTATAGGTACGTTCATTGGCGAGCCTTGCTTCTTCAAGGCTAGAGAAGCTCGTAAACTCGCTTTCGCCGCCGCCATCCATAATAAGGCGACCACTTGTATCAGATATGGTCACGCGGTCAGGGGATAGACCAGGTACTGCTGACGCAACAAGGGCTTGAATGGAGCGAGCCTGTTGCTGCCCAACAGCTCCATTTGTTTTCAGCATAATGGAGGCGGAAGGCTGACTTTCTTCTCGTTGGAAGGGACGGCGTTCAGGCATCACCACGTGCACGCGGGCTTCACTAACTGCCCGGATGTATTTGATGGTTCGAGATAATTCGCCTTCAATGGCTCGAACATAATTTATATTAAGTTCGAAGCTCGTTCGGCCAAAACTTGATTCGCCGTCAAAAATTTCTTTACCAACGACACCACCAGAAAGGCCTTCTCCTGCAAATCGCAACCTTAGTCTATCGACTTGATCTTGAGGTACCTTGATAACGCGGCCAGTTGAATCAGATTCAATCGGGATGCCCTCTGCTTCCAATTGCTGTGCAATAGAAGATGCAGATGCAGGGTCCAAATCCGCGTAAAGTGTTGCCATCTGGGAAGTCTGCAGACCTCCAATGATCGCCATGAAAAATGCAATTGTTCCAACGCCGACCAAGGCAATCATAATTAGACGACCGGTCCCCATGGTCCGAACAAACTGTAGTAAACTTTCCAACGCCCACCTCGGTAACTGACTATGACATGGCAATCATGCCGTGCCTATTCTCCCTAATTCCCCCTAAAATACAGTCTAGGAAGTAAACAGATAGTTAAATCTAGGCAATTTTTGCCTATAATTGTAAAGTAAAATCTTTTGTGAAGATGATAATAAATCACTTGCCAAGAGGTGATTGCATTACGTGATACGAAAAATCGTTAAGTTTTAGAGAGGTGTATCGCCTCTGTATTTTTGAATTCGAGTGGTTCGTAACCCCGCTAAGCCATTTTGATTTATAGCTTGCTGCCAGGATAAAAATTCTTCGACAGAGAGAGAGTAGCGTTTACCGGCTTCCTCCAGTGTTAGAAGTCCTCCCTGAACCGCAGCTACAACTTCCGCTTTGCGCCTGATTACCCATCGCTGTGTGTTGGCCGCGGGCAAATCTTCCAGCGTTAGTGGTTTGCCTGTAGGGCCAATCACTAAGTCACTATCGGTATCTATGTTTTTTCTATTTTGCATAACCATCCCATTCGCCGCGGGTCAGGTGCATAGACCACTGAACTGAGCCGAGTATAGAAGTGGGCCTTTAAAAAAAGCCTAATGGGCAGGGTTAATAGAATTTAACTTTTTAACAGATAAGAACGCAAAAGGGATGACCACAAGGGCCATCCCAAAATGCAAAGGAGAAGGTAACCAGAATTAGATTCTGGTTAGTTCTTGTAGGATTTCATCAGATGTTGTGATGATCCGGGTTGAGGCTGAGAATGCCCTTTGTACTTTGATAAGCTCTGCGAACTCGCTTGCTAGGTCAACGGTTGACCCTTCAAGTGAATTTGGAGCCACTGTGCCTGCACCACTCTCGCCGGCACGCTGCAATGAAACGTCACCTGATTGGCTGGAGACACCGAAGGCATTGCCTTGTTTACGTGTTAAGCCATTAGGATTGTCAAATACCGCAATTGGAATCTGGTAAACCCGTTTGGAAAGGCCGTTTGCGAAGGTAGCCGATACAAAACCGTCTTCGTCGATTTGCACACCCTTCACACTACCGAACGCAGCACCATCTACACTTGATGAGAAGTGGTCAGATGTTGCCTCGCCAGACAAGGCCCAGCCGTCGGTATTACCATTTGAACCGAAGTTAATTGTAACACTGCCCTGCGCAACAGCAGCTGCTACGCCAGTGCCTGCTGGTGCATAGTCAAACGTAAGGGGTTGAGTGCCGCTTGTTGAAATCAGGTTGGTGGAACTACCGAATGCATTCAATGTTGAGGTTGCTAAGTTGATACTACCATCCGTATTGAAGTTTAGTGTACCGCTACCTATTAACCCATTTGTATGGGCTGTGGCTAACTGGGACGGATCGTCAAAATGGTATTCGTAGTTCCATGAGTTAGTGCCTGTCTTAACGGCTGAAACCATCACAGTGTGTTCACGGCCCAGAGAGTCGAAAATCTGGATGTTAGTTAACAAGTCTGGTGTGATACCTGAACCTGCAGTTTGATGCTCAGCTGCTAGACTTCCTACAGTATATGATGTTGGTTCAATAGTTTCACCTGCGGCCAAGTTAACCTTCATTGATATGTTGGCTGTTGCCTCACTAATACCGTTCAATTGTGTAATGTTAATAGGTTGCAAAGCAGACGAACTTTGTAGGTTTGTCGGTGGATTGCCTTGGGCGTCCAGGCGCCATCCCATGAGATAAAGCCCTGCAGTATTCCGATAGAAACCTTCATCGTCTTCTGTGAATGCACCGGAACGTGTGTAAACGAGTTCACCGTCAGTAGCATTTGCTGTATCAGATGACCGCACAGCGAAGAAGCCTGCACCGTCAACTGCGAGGTCAGTTGCAGACGAAGATGGTTGGAGTAGTCCTTGTTTGGATACAAGGGTTTCTGCGAACGCTCGCACGCCGCCGGGTGAATATGATGTAGTGGAAGACGTTTCCGTCACCAGTGTAGAAAAACGTGAACGGGTCTCTTTATACCCGATTGTGTTCACATTCGTGATGTTATCGGCGATTACCCCAACACCTTCCGTGAAGGCTTGTAGGCCGGATACGCCGGCTGCCAAAGCAGTGAATGCCATTTTACTTCTCCTAAACTCTTTTGCATTTTCACATTACTGTGGCGTTCTGCTGTTGCGTCCACTCCCTTCGGAGTTTCTGCTAAGGCCGGGCACTTCGGTCCAGCCGTATCTAGGTGATCAGGCCTAAATTGGGTTCCTCATCAGTCTAATAATATCTGTCTGCGGTACAGTGTTTGGTCCTATTGAGAACGTAGGAATAGCTGTTCCTGTATGCACCGCTGTAATTGTCTCTTGAACTGCAATACCTGAGGCTAAGGCTTTGCCTTCAGGGTCCTCGGCTATCACTTTCAGACGGTAGTTGCCTGCAGTGGCTAGGTTGCCGTCCTTGTCTTTACCGTCCCAGTTAAATTCATGTAGGCCCACACCAAGTTCGCCGTTCGTTTCGAAGATAACGTTATCTTCTTCATCCAGTACCTGAAGGGTATGATTCTTAGCTGCTTCAGCATTGCTGTACTGCCATTTGATACCGTCAGTTGTATGGTCACCGAATGGTGCTTCTACTAGTGCGTCATAACCAATGTAACCAGCAATGTTACCAATGTTATTGAGCTGGGTAAGAGCAGTTAGCTGTTCCAAGTTCTGATTGGTGCGGATTTGCTGTTCAACGCCAGTAAACGCCACAAGCTGGTTAGTGAATTCCCCGCTATCCATAGGGTCAAGCGGATCTTGATTCTGCAACTGCGTTGTCAGCAGTGTTAGGAAATCACTAAAATCGTCAGCAAGCTTTGTTTGGTCTTGCCCTGCTTTCGATTGGGCTGCTGCTGTTGCGGCACTGGCTGTTGCTGCTTCTACTGGCATAATCTTATCCTAATTCCTGTTCCAAGCCTAAATCCGGACATCTAGGCCGGTTTCGGGTGTAACGCGCGAAAGAATTTCTTCCAAAACCGCGGGGTCGTTTGTTTCGTCACCGAGAAGGGCATCATCACCAGCCGTAGCGGTACTTCCTGAACTATTTTGTTCAAGTTGTTCTTTTAAACGGTCTTCGTGCATTGCTTCGGCAAATGCTTTGCCTGCACTTTCTCCGTCACTGGTATCAAGGCTGAAAGAGATTCCATTCTCATCAGCTTGGTGCCCGCCAGTTTCTATGGCGCGTTCAAGGCCGCGTACTTCACGTTGAAGAAGGGATAGTGTTTCTGGACGCTCTACCATCACTTGGGCAGCGACAGTACCGTCAGAACTGAATTTCATTTTGACTTGCACTCGCCCTAGTTCAGCTGGGTCCAAACGCATGGTGAACTCGTTTGATCCGTTTTTAACGGCGTTGGTAACTTGTAAGTTAAGTTGCTTTGCAACCTGAGCTCCCATATGAGGTGATGCTTTGCCACCTAGTATTCCCATGCTGCTCAAGAAACTGCTTTCGCCGCGCAGGCCGCTTAAGCCTCCAGCGAATGTATCAGCCGAGAAACCTTCACCGAAGCCGGATACGCGCTCAGGTGTCCATGTTACTGGAGGCTGTTGCATAGCATTTGTTGCTGCCGCTTGGGGGGCATTTCCAGCGCTTGCAGCACGTGCAGATTTTGCAGGTGTTGCTGTATGTTGATCAGGGGCGCTTTGGTTTTGGCTACCTGACTGCTCACCATTTGACTGGCCACCAGATGTTGATTGTGTGTTGCTTGCGGCAGCTGCGGCGTTGCCATTAGTTTGCTGAGCTGAGGCGGTGGTACCTGATGTGGCAGGCTTTTTTGCTGTGTTCGCGGCTTGCTGTGTTTGTACACCGTGAGCCTCCGCTTCTGCTACCTTCTGAGCTTTGATGCTTGTGGTTGCAGGTTGGTCTTTTGCAGAAGTAGTAGTTGCAGATTCTCCTGCGCGCTCAGCTAAGGACTTAGCAGCCTCTTGGCTTGCGGACGCCTCAGGCTTGTTGGTTACGCTTGTCTGATTTTGTTCTGCTGGAGTTTTTATAGCTTGATCAAGTGCCGTATTGGCTTCGGTCGTTTGCCCTGAAGTTGCTGTAGCTACAGATGCTGGCGTCGTAGATATTGAAGCAGTTGGCGTTGTACCATTCGCAGCTGCTGTGACAGGCGAAGTTCCTTCACCATTAGCCGCAGTTGTGGTCGTTTGAGGAACTAATGGGCTGGCCGTCAGCAGCGCTTCTAACTCTGCAACAGGTAGTAGATGTACATCTGATTGAGTATTGCCATTTGGTGTTTGGATAACCAAGAATGGTGTACTCGGCGTTTCGCCACCAACAGAGACGCTAGGTGAAACGCCTTCTTGTGTTGCTGTTGGGTTGTTCCCAAACAAAGTGGCGAAATTTTCCGGCGTCACCTTAACCAACTGGAAACCTTCAGCTGGCAACTGAGCTGCAACCGCCTCAGGTAGATCTGCTCTATCAATGGTTGGTGAGGCTCCCGCTTGTTGTTGCGGAGAGACACCTGGGACTGTTTGTGTTTGGGTTACGTTAGTGACGGCATATATACTTATACTGCCATTACTTATTGCCTGCGCGAATGGACTGGTTTCTCCAGTATTTTGAAGAGCGGCGGCAAATTGTTCAGCGAACCCTGTGTTGATACTTCCTGCTGAAGTACCTCCAAGTAGGGCGGCCATAGACTGTGCGGCGTTTGCACCGTGGGCCTGCATCATTTGCTCAATTGCATTCATTCTTTTCTACCAAATCCTATCCACTCCCGGCTGAGTGGCGTTACCTTTCGCTCAACAATAAGCAAATGGTGGGCCAGTTTTTTGTGTCGCTTGAAATCTATTGGAATCTTTAGAGTATTTGAAAAAGTGAGAGCAAGTCGCCTTCTGTTAAGTGGGCAATATGTGTTAAAAGACCGTTTGTTGCCCGGCAAAATACGCGTTGGTAAATTGGTGGAAGCCCTTGCCTCTTTGGTGCACGCGTCCTATATGCTGCGGCAACGCATATAAATGATGACAAAAGTGGTATGATATGACTGATGCCTTGAATAGCCTTGGGTTTGCGAATGCGCCTGCTGAGACGCGCGTAGTTGTTGCTATGTCCGGCGGTGTTGACAGCAGTGTAACTGCGGCACTCCTCAAGGAAGAAGGCTATGAGGTTATAGGCATTACCTTACAGCTTTATGATCATGGTGTTGCTGTTCAAAAAAAAGGTAGTTGCTGCGCTGGGCAGGATATTCATGATGCCAGACGAGTAGCAGAAGAACTTGGCATTCCACACTATGTGCTGGACTATGAAAGCCGTTTCAAAGAACAAGTGATGGAAGAGTTTGCCGATAGCTATATTAAAGGTGAAACGCCAATCCCATGTGTTCGTTGTAATCAAACAGTTAAGTTCAAAGACCTTCTAGATACGGCCCGCGACCTCGGTGCGGATTGCATGGCGACGGGGCATTATGTTCAACGTGTGGTCGGTGAAGACGGTAAAGCGCAGCTTGTTCGTGGTGTTGATAGCGGAAAAGATCAAAGCTATTTCCTATTTGCGTCAACACAAGAGCAGATGGACTTTCTTCGTTTTCCTCTTGGCGGCATGGATAAGGAGCAAACGCGCAAGCATGCTGAACGGTTTGGTCTCGTTGTCGCCGATAAGCCTGACAGTCAGGATATCTGTTTTGTTCCTGAGGGGCGTTATGTAGATGTGATTGAGCGATTACGCCCAGGCGCTATGGAACCTGGCGACATTGTGGATTTAGATGGTAATATCCTCGGTGAGCATCAAGGTATTGTTCGCTATACGATAGGTCAGCGTCGGGGCATTGGAATTGGTGGAACAGCTGACCCGCTTTACGTCGTGAAGCTTGATCCTGCGAATAAACATGTAATTGTGGGACCTAAGTCGGCTCTTGAGATACGTGAAATTGGTGTTAAAGAGTTGAATTGGATCGGTGAAGCTGTACCTGCTGAGGGAGTGTCTGTTACAGCGAAAGTGCGCTCAACACGGCCTGGGGTGAAGGCGACATTATATCGGACAGAAGAAAATCAAGCGCGTATTGTATTAGATGAGAGCGAAGCTGGCGTGTCGCCTGGACAAGCCGCGGTTTTTTATGATGGTGACCGTGTGCTTGGCGGTGGCTGGATAGAAAAGGCTATGAGTGCAGACCCACGTCTTAGTTGAGTAAATTAACTTTTAAAAGCTAAGCTGCTCCAATAGGACTGAATTGCTTGAGGAAGTTATGACTCTAATCCAATCAAAGGCTTTTCTGAAGTTACTGACAGGGCTTCTATGTATTGTAGTCAGTGCTTTTGTTGCCTTGCAAGCTAACGATGAAATCATAATTTATACAGAGGACTACCATCCATACAGTTATGTCGATGAGCAGGGTAGAATTGTAGGTCTATCAACCGACATCGTTCGTAAAATTATGTATGAAAGCGGCCTTTCATACACCATTAGGTTGGTTCCGTGGGCTCGGGCGTACCGGGAGGTGGTTAGCGGCGATAACACCCTTGTTTTCAGTTTGGCACGATTAAAGGAAAGAGAAGCTGATTTTGATTGGTTAGCTTACTTGGTGCGTCCTGAGTTCTATATTTTTGTTAAAGATACTGAAACGAGAATAGTCTCGGTAGAAGGCCTAAAGAATGGTGACTTTACGGCTGTTTGCGTGGTTGAAGATATTTCCTGCGTCTTACTTCGGCAGATGGGGTTCCCTGAGCATAAGTTTCTTAAAAAGAGAGATGGGGGGCTGTCTGGTAGTGACATGATCGCTTATGGCCGTGCTGATCTGTATGTTGGAGATATTATCCATCACCAGATAAACCCAAGAGGAAACAAGGCAAAAGTAAAACCTGTTATGCGTGTTGGTGAAGGAGTCGGCCTTTATTTAGCTTCAGGATTGCAGCTTGATAAGAGGATTAGAGAAAAAATTCGAACGGCTGCGATGAAGTTGAGCCGCTAGGGTCCTTAACAGGAAAACTCGCAACACTTTTGATGGATAATTTTTAACTAATTAACCTTAGACTGTGGTTCTAGGTTCGATTGGGTGTCAGGATAGCAAGTGGTAAGCGATGCCTGAACTAGGTTCTTTCAGAGTATGTCGCATGTTGTTTTGCTTATGCATACAGACAGTTGCGATAGCTAGTATCTGCATAGCGGCAGATACGGAGCCGGTTACTATCTATACCGAAGACTTTCCACCATACAATTTTAAGAAACAACAAGGCAAAGTTGAAGGTGTTTCAGTTGATTTGGTAACTGATTTGATGGAAGAGGCTGGTCTCGATTATTCTATTAAACTAATGCCATGGCCACGAGCTGTACGGGAGGCAGAAAAGGACCCGAAGGGACTAATATTCAGCATTGCCCGCATTGAAAATCGCGAGAAAATTTATGACTGGCTCGCATATTTAACGAGTCCAGAATTTTATCTGTTCGCCAGGACGGAAGATATGCGAGATTTTACCTTCGATGCTATCAGAAGAGGCGAGTTCACAGCTATTTGCGAAGATAACGATGCCTCATGCAGCATCTTGCGAGATGCTGGTTTTTCCAACGACAAGTTGTTTCGTCGCGGAAACGGCGGATTATCAGAGGCTGTGATGATACAATATGGCAGAGCAGACCTATACTTAGGTGACCTTTTTCATCACCCCTACCGGTTGAAGGAACTTAATTTACCGAATGATATTGCGAAGCCGGTATTACGGGTTGGTACTGGGATGAGGCTTTATCTTGCCGCTGGATTTCATGTCGATCGAGGTATTAGAGATAAAGTGCGAGAGGCCTATAAAATGCTTGTTTTAAAAGGGGTTATGCAAGCTGATATTGAATGAAGACGGCACTGTGCAAGGTATCAGAGGGTTAACCTGTACTGAGAGCACTTTTCACTGCATTCAGTAATCCTATAGGAATGTTTTCAGGCTGCACACGCTCAAATCTTTCGGTTCGACCTAATATTGATATGCCAATGTAACCACGCATTTCCAAGGTTTTTCCGCCATTTTTAAGTTCCATTTTCGCATCATAGGTCTTGCCGCTTTTAGGGTCGTAAACCTTGCCATTTGTCCACCGGTTACTTTTCTCAGAATATTGAAAGCCTGATAGAAACTTCAAACCAATAATATTGCGCTTCTGGAGTGCCTTATCTGGGTTTTTAGTGTCTTTCTGTGTTTCTGGCGGCCCCCAAACGGTGAACCCTTCGATGCTATCTTCCGAAAGGCGTAGTTCTATGATTGCCGACTTGTCGTTGTTCCAATAAAAACCTTCAAATGCATTTTTGTCGTCGGCGAAAACATTTGTGCTGAATGCAAACAAAATGGCAAATACCCAAAAGATTCTTTTCATGAAATTACCCTTAGACGGTTACACGTAAAATTAGTTAAGCTTTATTTATGACAATATCGGGGCAAAACTATCATGACGATTGCCTGCTTGCTCAAAAGGGTTAGCTTTTCTTACAGCACCAGAATTGCATCATGCCGGTGAATACAGACGGATATTCTATCTCATAAGTTTCCCAGTGGTCTAGGTTTACTCGAGATGTATCGTCTGGAAACATTTCGGAGTATTGCTGCTGATGCACATTCGAAATCTTATGAAAACCGAGAAACTCTAAATTATGGCTGTCTAAGAAATTTTTTAGTTCGAGAGGGCTGTAGCAAGTTTCCTGTTTATTGAAGATATAATCCACCAACCCGCTTGCAGAATAAAATTCCTGAGATTCCTGTATAGGGGCAAGTACATGATCGTAAGGTAACTCTCTA
>JBFOLV010000214.1:0-2325 GCA_040830325.1 Kordiimonas sp.
GAAGGACCGCTGATGTCCATCAAAACTGTGAACGCACTTAGTCACTATACTGACTGGACAATCGGACACGTGCATTCTGGTGCACTTGGCTGGGTAGCATTCATTACTTTTGGTGCGATTTATCACCTTGTACCTGTTCTGTGGAAGCGTGATGGCCTCTATTCAATGAAGCTCGTAAATGTGCATCTATGGATCGCGACACTTGGTATCGTGCTGTATATCGCTGCTATGTGGGTTTCAGGTATTATGCAGGGCCTAATGTGGCGGTCATACGACAGTATGGGCTTCCTGGAATATAGCTTCGTTGAAACAGTAATGGCGATGCACCCATTCTATGTAATTCGTGCAGGCGGCGGTATCTTGTTCCTCGTTGGTGCACTGATTATGTCCTATAACATCTATCGTACTATCAAGGGCGATAAAGCGCCTGAGATGGTTGCTGGCGGGGAGAAAGCCCATGCTTAAGCATCACGCAAAAATTGAGAAAAACTCAATCCTTCTACTTATCTTCACCGTGGTTGTTATTTCGATCGGTGGTATCGTAGAAATCCTGCCACTCTTCCGGATGGAAACCACAATTGAACCAGTGAAAGGGGTGCGTCCCTACACGCCGCTCGAGCTGGCCGGGTATGATGTTTACATCCGTGAAGGTTGCTATAACTGCCATAGCCAGCAAATTCGTCCGCTCCGGGATGAGGTTGAGCGGTATGGCCATTATTCTCTGGCGGCTGAAAGCATGTATGACCATCCGTTCCAGTGGGGTTCTAAACGTACAGGGCCCGACCTAGCGCGTGTGGGCGGCAAATACTCAGACGACTGGCATGTTCAGCATATGGTGAAACCACAAGCGCTTGTGCCTGAAAGTATCATGCCGCCATACCCTCATCTAATGACGCGTGGCGCTGATCTTGATGATATCGCGGATCATATGAAAGCTCTGCGTGCAGTGGGTGTGCCTTACTCAGATGAGCAAATTGCGAACGCTAAGCATGATGCCTATGCGCAGGCTTCAGACGAAAGTGATTATCATGATGGTTTGATCGAGCGTTACGGCGAGAAAGTAAATTATCGTAACTTTGATGCTCAACCCATCACGACAGAACTTGATGCTCTTATCGCTTATTTGCAGGTGCTCGGCACTATGGCCGAACTAAAAGACTATAAGCCTGCGCCTGTTAGAACAGGAGGCGAATGATGATTGAGTGGCTTTCAAATAATGCTGGCCTTACGGGGCTCTTGTTTTTCTTTTCAGTCTTTTTGGTTGTCGCAGTGCGGGTTTTTAGGCCCAAGGCGAAAGAAACCATTGAATCATACAAATACATTCCTCTTGAGGAGGACAACTAATGGCAAATGAAAATAGAAAAGTTGATGAAGTAACAGGTGTAGAGATTACTGGCCACGAGTGGGATGGTATTACTGAGCTTGATACACCTATGCCGCGTTGGTGGCTGATAGTCTTTTATGTCACTATCATTTGGTCCATCGCATACTGGGTGATTTACCCCGCATGGCCAACGCTTACAGGTGACGGTGAGCGTGGTGGTACTGTTGGTACTGCTGAGTGGACACAGTATAAACAGCTTGAAGAATCTCAGGCTGAGATTGTTGCCAGAAAAGCAGCTTATCAGGAACGTTTTGATACGGCATCTTTCGACACTATTCGAGCCGACGAGGAACTGTATGCTTTTGCCATTGCTGGTGGTAAATCAGCTTTTGGAGACAACTGTGCGACATGCCATGGTACAGGCGGCGCAGGTGCGAGTGGTTACCCGAACCTCAATGACGATGATTGGCTGTGGGGCGGCGGCGTTAACGACATCTATGAGACGATTCGATACGGTATTCGTTCTAATCATGATGAAACCCGTTTCTCACAGATGCCTGCATTTGCTGACATATTGTCGCAGGATGAAGTTCTCAAAATTGCTGATTTTGTAGTAGCAACAGCAGCTGGGCAGCCAACCTCCGATGAAGGGCGTACACTTTACGTTGATCAGTGTGCTGTGTGTCACGGTGACGCAGCAAAAGGCTTAAGGGACTTTGGAGCGCCTAATCTGTCTGACGCAATCTGGTTTTATGGCGGAAGTAAAGGCGAGATTGCAGCGCAGATTCGTAACCCAAAGCATGGTATGATGCCAGCATGGGAAGACCGACTTAGCGCGAGTACAATCAGACAGCTGACCATCTATGTGCATTCGCTAGGTGGCGGCGAATAGAAAGTAGATGTCATGAGCGATCCTGCTGTGTCAGGGAGTGGCCAAACGCTCCAGTTGTTCGAGAAGAAAGAACGTATTTTCCCCAAACGTGTTTGGGGAAAATATAGGA
>JBFOLV010000215.1:0-2068 GCA_040830325.1 Kordiimonas sp.
AAGTCGAATCTAGAAAGCGGTACACAGACACAATATCTCCTGAGAAAATATACATTGAAGATTTAGTGATAACGGCAAATAAAAGGCCATCAGCGAACTTCAATTTGCCGGTAAGTGTGTCGGTTGTATCGGCTCTTACACTTGAAGACTTAAGTACATACGATTTTCAATCAATTGCACCGCATTTGGCAGGCGTTTTAACCACTAATCTGGGCCCAGGAAGAAACAAGATATTTGTCCGTGGTCTTTCTGACGGCGCATTTTCTGATCGAACGCAATCCATGGTTGGGGTTTATATTGATGAAACCCCGGTAAACTACTCAGATACAAATCCTGATATTCGACTTTTTGACGTTGAGCGGATTGAGTTGTTGCGTGGACCTCAGGGAACCCTCTATGGCTCTGGTTCTCTGGCCGGAGTGTACCGGGTGATTACAGCAAAACCAAAATTAGATGAAACAAGTTTGCGAACCAGACTTTCCGGATCTTATACAAAAGATGGGGATCTAAACGGTACAGTCGACTTGGCATTTAATACCCCCATTATCGCTGACAAATTGGGGTTTCGTCTGACCGGTTATACAGATTTGCGATCCGGTTATATTGACGATGTAGAGCAGAATCTCAAGGATGTGAATAGCCTTCAAATTCACGGTCTACGCCCAGCACTAAGGTGGCAGGCAGGCGAGGATTGGACGGTAGATTTGGTTGGGAATTTTCAAGCTATTCGATACGACGATACACAATATTACCAGGCTGGTCGTGGGCTTTATAACCGCGACAATGTTTTGCGAGAGCCATATTCGGATTCTTTTTTTCATGGTAATTTAACTCTATCAGGTACTTTGGGCTCCATGACGTTAACGAGTGCGACGGCGTATGTAAGACGGTTTATTGATAGGCTTACTGACGCTTCTGATGGTTTACCCTTCATTGATAGAGATGGTGACATTGATCTTGAACTTCTTGGAAGTATCGATTTCGCGCGATCCGATATCGAGGCCTTCAGTAGTAGTAGTCAATTTTTAGATCTTTTTGCCACGCAGGGTGTGGGACATTTAGCCAAAGACAATATTCGAATATTTAGTCATGAGACACGTGTGCGCTCCAGGAATGATGGGCCATTTAACTGGATGGGAGGTGTTTATTATCAGGGCCGCAATCAGGAAACCGACGCGTTGCTCGCTTTTCGCAGGGCTGGGGCGACGACAGGGTTAGTGAATGTTGCCATCTCTGAAGAAAGAGTAGAATCTAGTGACGAGTTCGCTGTATTTGGAGAAGCAACTCAGCGTTTCACTAGTAAGTTCAGTTTGACTGCGGGACTTAGGTATTCACATAGTTTGTTGAAGTTACATAATGTTGCCCAGTTGGGGGGCGGTGAGTCTGTTTTGAGGCAGCAGGACAGCAAAGTAAAACATAGTTTTATCCCCAAGCTAGCGCTACGATACGAATGGACAGAAGATATCCAATCATATGGTTTGATATCACTAGGGTACAGAATAGGTGGGCTGAATATTAATACGCCTGTGTCCGCATTAGTTGCCGCCGACCCTGATTATGTAATTGAAAATGCTGTTGCGCGAGAGTTTCAGTCTGACAATCTGCTCAATGCTGAAGTTGGCATTAAGTCATATTGGTTTGATCGTCAGCTTGGGGTGAATCTTTCAGCTTTTATGGTTAAGTTGTTTGATATTCAATCAGATCAAATTGGAACATCAGGCTTGCCTTTAACTGTTAACGTTGGGGAAGCCCGTATACGGGGGTACGAGGCGGAGGTTTTTGCTCGACCATTTTCAGGATTTGAAATTTTAGGGTCACTGTTTTGGAATGATTCAGAGTTGCGCAGTGACAATGCTTTCTTAGGCGCCAAAGCCGGGGATCGGTTACCAGCTGTACCGGAGAACAGCTTCAGTTTTTCGGCTCTTTATGAGTTTGCTTTAGAGCGTGAATGGACAATGATTCTTCAATCTGGTTTTTCATACATTGGAAGATCTGCTCTTAATTTTAATGAAGCTAGCTCTGCTAAAATGGGTGGATACGGTATGCTCAACGCTAAAGTGCAGTTTGC
>JBFOLV010000216.1:0-4438 GCA_040830325.1 Kordiimonas sp.
AAGATACCGATAAAAAGAAACAACTGGAGGCCATAATTCACCCTATGGTCAGTGAGGAGCGGATTAAATTCTTCGAGAAAGCTGAGCAAGACGGTGCGGAACTTGTCGTTCTAGATGTACCGCTTCTTTTTGAAACTTCTGGTGACAAAGCTTGTCATAAGGTTGTTGTAGTCTCTGCGCCAGCGGAAGTTCAGCGGAAACGGGTTCTAGCGCGACCAAACATGACGCTCGAGAAGTTTGAACATATTCTCCAGCAGCAAATGCCTGATGCAGAAAAACGTGAGGGCGCTGATTATATAGTTGAAACAGATAAAGGCCTTGAGTACGCAGAAAATCAAGTTGCTCAAATCATCAGGGACATAAAGAAAGAAGTTTCAAATGCGTGAGTTGATTTTTGATACAGAAACCACTGGTTTTGATCCGCTGTCCGGCGACAGGCTTATCGAAATTGGTTTGGTTGAAATGGTAGATCAATCACTTACCGGCAATAACCACCATGTCTATGTAAACCCTGAAAGAGAAGTACCGGAAAGTGCGTTCAAAATTCACGGCCTTTCCACCGAATTTCTTGCAGATAAACCTGTATTCTCTGAAATAATGGATGATTTTCTGGAGTATGTCGGCGACAGCTCAGTTCTTGTTGCCCACAATGCTGAATTTGATATGAAATTCATTAACTGGGAGCTGGAAAATGCTGGCCGCCCGATTATTCACCCGAAGCGCTTCATAGACACGCTGGCAATAGCGCGTACCAAATTCCCAGGGTCACCAAATAGCCTAGATGCTCTATGTAAAAGGTTTGCGATAAACAACGCACATCGTACGCTCCATGGTGCCTTGCTTGATGCTGAAATTTTGGCAGAAGTCTATATTGAACTGCTCGGTGGACGACAGGGAGGGATGGATCTTTCTGTTGAGAAAGCAGCAGTATCTTTTGCGCCAAAAAAGCAGCGTGAACCACGTAGCTTTCCTGTAAGTGAGGAAGAATTAAAGGCGCATGCTGAATTTATCAAAGAGTTAAAAGACCCAATTTGGAACAACTAACTTTTGTTTCACATGGTTGTGGGAGAAGAGCATGGCAGAAGGACAATGTAGTTGCGGCGAAGTAAGGTTTGAAATAGCTGCTGATGTTTCGAATGTGATAGTTTGCCATTGTTCGATTTGCCGGAAATCTACGGGAAGTAATGGTATTCCTGTAGTGGTTTTTGCAAAAGAAGCGTTCCGTTGGACTAGAGGCGAAGAGAAGATAGCCACTTGGAAAAAGCCAGGTGCAGATTGGCAAAAATGTTTTTGCAAAATATGTGGTTCACCGCTTCCAGGTATCAACGATGAAACAAGAATGTATGCGCCAGCAGGCATTATAACAGGTTGTGGAAAACCGCAAAAAGTAGCGCACCACATTTTTGTGAATTCGAAAGCTGTTTGGGATGAAATTGGTGATGAGGGTATCCAACACCCAGAAGAGTTTGGTACCGCTCAGTCAAATTAATGATCCAAGCGGTATCTCTTAAGCTTTAATTTAAGCTGTTGAAGAAACGTCCAAGTGGTATGCCAAGCGGGCAAAATATGTCTTTACCTTGGTCACAGTCATAAAGGCTGAAAGTGGTCACATCTGCGCGGCCAACAAGATACTTTTGGTTTACATAGCCCATGTCTGAAAGAATGCGACTGTCACCACTACCGTCGCGGTTATCACCCATCATAAAATAGTGCCCAACAGGTACAACATAAAGCGGTGTGTTATCCGCAGGACCTTGGTCCGTGCGCTCATAAATGCGATGTTTAACACCGCCTGGAAGTTCTTCTTCATACTCTTTAACGCGGCGATCTATTCCATTATAATCTGTGAAATTTACATCGCGAATAAAGGTGCGTTTGACCATGGTGCCATTAATAAACAAACGACCAGCCGTAACCTGAATAGTGTCACCAGGAAGACCAATTACGCGTTTAATAAAATCTGTGTTGTTCCGATATGGCAAGGTGAACACGGCAACATCACCACGTTCGGGTGCGTCTTCAAAAACATGGTCTTCGGTAATGGCTTTAGGGTCAAAAGGGAAACTATACCGATTGTAGCCATACGTGAGTTTTGAGACAAAAATCCTGTCCCCAACTTCCAGTGTTGGTTCCATACTGCCCGACGGAATGTGGAAGGCACCCCATGCAAAAGTGGTGAAAACCAGATAAAAAACGGCAATGGAAAGAATGTCTTTAACAAAGGCAATGCCTTCATTCTTCTTGGTTCCATCTGCTCCGGTAGATTTACTAGTTTCGTCTGTCATGGGCTATGCTGTCTTGTCATTTATGGCGTTTTCTAGGTGCCGATTTTTATAGTGTATATGAGGCGCGAGTTTAGTAGCGCGCACCATATTTGCAACGACTGATTACCTTTATATAGGTTTTTATGGAAGGGCTTTGTGTCAAGGCACCATCTATAAAAGACTTTCTTATGAAGCTTTTCCTTGAAAATTTATTGAAACCGGCCCTTGCGAGGTAAGCTTTGTGACCCTATATAGGCCGTGAAAGTGACAGTTCTTGTATGTTTCAAGATATGTCAGATGGTAAAATTTATAACTAGCCCCAGAGGCTGCACACGGGTGCCATGGTGGGCCCAAGCAGTCGGCTGCAAAGGGATGAGGTAAAAAATGGGTAAAGTAATTGGTATTGATCTGGGTACAACAAACTCTTGTGTATCCATCATGGACGGGTCCAAACCAAAAGTAGTTGAGAACTCAGAAGGTGCGCGCACTACACCTTCAATCGTTGGTTTTTCTGAGGACAAGGAGCGCCTTGTTGGTCAGCCAGCGAAACGCCAAGCGGTAACAAACCCTGGTGATACTCTTTTTGCAATTAAGCGCTTGATCGGTCGCACATTTGAAGACCCAGCGACGCAAAAAGACAAAGATATGGTTCCTTATGACATCGTAAAAGCCGACAATGGTGATGCATGGGTTGAAGCCAAAGGCGACAAATATTCCCCTAGCCAAGTATCAGCAATGATCCTTCAGAAAATGAAGGAAACAGCAGAAAGCTATCTTGGCGAAGATGTAGACCAAGCTGTTATTACAGTACCTGCATACTTTAATGATGCTCAGCGTCAGGCTACGAAAGATGCTGGTAAAATTGCTGGTCTTGAAGTTCTACGGATTATCAACGAGCCAACGGCTGCAGCACTAGCTTATGGTCTTGAAAAAGAAGACGGTCACACAATTGCTGTATTTGACCTTGGTGGCGGTACATTTGACGTATCGATCCTTGAAATCGGTGACGGTGTATTTGAAGTGAAATCAACGAACGGTGACACGTTCCTTGGTGGTGAAGACTTTGACATGCGCCTTGTTGATTATCTTGCTGACGAGTTCAAAAAAGAAAACACTGTTGATCTTCGCCAAGATAAAATGGCGCTTCAGCGTTTGAAGGAAGCTGCAGAGAAAGCAAAAATCGAGCTTTCTTCTTCACAGCAGACAGAAGTGAACTTGCCGTTCATCACAGCTGATGCTTCAGGCCCGAAACACCTCCAGCTTAAACTTACACGTTCTAAGCTTGAAAGCCTTGTTGAAGACCTCGTTAAGCGCACGCTTGAGCCTTGTAAGAAAGCACTTAAGGACGCGGGCCTTACTGCTGGTGAGATCGACGACGTAGTTCTTGTTGGTGGTCAAACACGTATGCCTAAAATCCAAGAGCTTGTTCAAGAGTTCTTTGGCCGCGAACCACACAAGGGTGTTAATCCTGACGAAGTGGTTGCTATGGGTGCAGCTATTCAGGCTGGTGTACTTCAGGGCGACGTGAAAGACGTTCTTCTTCTTGATGTAACGCCGCTTTCACTTGGTATTGAAACTCTTGGCGGTGTCTTCACTCGCCTTATCGAGCGCAATACAACGATCCCAACCAAGAAAGCACAGGTTTTCTCCACTGCGGAAGATAACCAAGGCGCCGTGACAATTCGCGTATTCCAAGGTGAGCGTGAAATGGCTGCAGACAACAAGCTTCTTGGTCAGTTTGATCTTGTGGGTATTCCACCAGCACCACGCGGTGTACCGCAAATTGAAGTTGGTTTCGATATTGATGCTAACGGTATCGTAAACGTAACAGCGAAAGATAAAGGCACAGGTAAAGAACAACAGATCCGCATTCAGGCGTCTGGCGGTCTATCTGATGACGATATCGAGAAAATGGTAAAAGACGCGGAAGCAAATGCTGATGCGGATAAGAAGCGCAAAGAGGCTGTTGAAGCAAAGAACCAGGGCGAAGCTCTTGTTCACTCTGCTGAGAAAAACCTCGAAGAGCACGGTGACAAAGTTGGTGAAGATGACAAGAAAGCCATCGAAACTGCTATTGCTGAGCTAAAAACTGCGCTTGAAGGTGATGACGCTGAAGTTATCACAGCTAAGACACAGGCGCTTACAGAAGCATCAATGAAACTTGGTGAGCAAAT
>JBFOLV010000217.1:0-2425 GCA_040830325.1 Kordiimonas sp.
AGAATATGCGCGCATATTGCCCTTTTTGTAGCGAGCACCAACGAGCGATATTTTAAGGCTCCGCCCATTGTAGTGGTTTTAGCGACTATGCGACTGACTGATCCTGCATTGTTTGAAAGTGCGAAGTTAGGAAATTTGGATAGAGCCGACTTGTATAGATATCTAAAGATCGATCAATGGACAGATAAAGACCTTCAAGAGTGGTATCAGCAGTGGTGGGATGTAGCGCTTTTGCCGGATGACAATTTGCCAGCCGAGGAGTGGGTAAGAGAAATTAAAAGTGACCTTCGTAGATCTCATGTACCCAGGGATGGTCTTGTATCATTTGTTGCGAAGCAAATAGAGGGGCTGAATTTTGTGGAATAGACCGAGCCTGACACATGAGAGACAAAGCTGGGAATTTGGTATGGTAAGCGACAATCAAAATTAGAGTGTCGGGAGTTCAAGTCTCTCCTCGGCTACCAATTTCAAGCTCTGCGAACGAATGTTCGCGGGGCTTTTTCTTTGTACCATAACGTTTAATACCCCCTAAAATCCTTGCATGTTTTTACTGCGTATGGTTTGGCTTCTTTATGGGTGCCATAAGGGTGCATTGTTGGGTAAATGGAATTGACCCAACGGGGCAAGCCGACTAGCATCTGGCCAAAATAATAATATGCCTAAAAATGGTGTTTAAGGCCTAAATTGGTGTTTAAGGAACAGAAACATGAGTAGTCACTCTGCGCATATGCCCGAGGGGGCAGAAAACTCCACGTTGAAGACAACCGGTCAGTGGCTTGTTGTTGCGCTCTTAATCTATCTGCTGATTACCGCAGTAGGCATGATCGGCGGCGGCTTTAAAGGGGCCACCAAAGGTGATGCCACACAGCTTTTCGAGTTTGCCACTAACCCATTCATGGGATTGGTTGTTGGTATTCTTGCCACCTCGCTTATCCAGTCTTCATCCACGGTTACCTCTATTATTGTAGGTTTAGTTGCTGGTGGCTTACCTGTTGGAATGGCTATTCCTATGGTGATGGGGGCAAATATTGGCACAACCATCACAAATACAATTGTGGCGCTGGGTCATATTGGCCGCAAGAAGGCTTTCAGGCGGGCTTTTGCTGCTGCAACAGTTCATGACGTGTTTAACCTGATTGCAGTGGTTATCTTCATGGCACTCGAGCTTACGACCGGCATACTCCATAAAATTGGCGCAACAGCGGCGGAGTTCCTCGTTGGCGGCGCAGACGTAAGCGTGAAAGGCTTTAACTTTATCAAGCCAATTACCAAGCCGGTTATTGGCATGGTGAAAGACTTTGCTGAGACCATCTATGCCCCATGGGCCAACGTGCTGTTGATCCTTTTTGGTGTGGCGATCATCTTTTTCTCCATCTTGTATGTTGGAAAATTGTTGAAGAAGCTTATGGTTGGCCGTGCTAAGCGCATTATGCATAATGCCATTGGCCGGGGACCGATTTCTGGTATCACTTCGGGTGCGATTGTAACAGTTTTGGTACAATCATCATCAACAACTACAAGCTTGATGGTACCACTTGCAGGCACGGGTAGCTTCCGCTTGAAGCAGATTTACCCGTTCACGCTTGGTGCAAACATTGGTACTTGTATCACGTCGTTACTAGCAGCGACTGCGGTTACTGGCGCAACAGCCTTGCCGGCAATGACAATTGCGCTTGTGCACCTTGCCTTTAATTTGCTCGCGGTTCTGGTTATCTTTGGTATCAAGAACCTACGTATGTTGCCGCTGCGAGGCGCCACATGGATGGCAAAGCTGGCAACTGAGAACAAGATGCTGGCAATTATGTATATCCTGGGCGTTTACTTTGCCCTGCCGGGCCTGTTGGTTCTGGTTTATCAGATGTTTAGTTAACAAGTGCGAGGGGATTTTTCATGTCAAAAGAATTGAATGAACTGAAAACCAAGAAGCTCAAAAAGCGCATTAAACAAACGCGTGAACTTTTGGATGCACTGGAAGCTGAGCTGGAAAGCCGTGTGCTGGAACGTCAGCATGACGGTGTTGATGATTTGGATGAGCATCTGAATGTTGCTGATAACTCAATTCTGAGCCTTACAGGCATTATCAGAAGCGTCATGTCTAAGGACTAGTTGCGCTGCTTGCACAGCCCTTTTGGTGTATTCCTGGTTAAGCCAGTTAAGCTGTAGAAGGACTGTTTAGAACTAAATTTCCCGGAGTTTTTCGTTTAATCAGAAGCTTCGGGAAATATGGAGGATTGGTTCTGATCCTCCATATGACGACGGTATGAAAGTTCCAGAATGAAGCTGGCCCATGTTTCGTTAATTAGGGTCCTTATATGAGGTTCTGTTGAGACGCGTTTCGTCCTTTCGTTTATAACGCTTCGGCGCAAAAATCTTGTTCCTACATCTCTAGACTATATGCGTGTCACCTAGATAAATGAAGGTGTAG
>JBFOLV010000218.1:0-3426 GCA_040830325.1 Kordiimonas sp.
ATATTTATTGGATAGCTGTCATGTTTATGTTGGTAAGCGCACTAGGTGCAAACTATTGGTGTCGCCGTCAGGGCGCGGACAAAGCAGCGACCCTTACCTGGACAGCAATGGGGGCGGTATTGAGTTTGCCGGGGCTGTTGGCCTGCTTCCTAATGAACCCTTTTAGGCGAGAAGTATAAAGCCTTAGACCAAACTCCGGCCTTCGGGCCGGAGCTGAATAAGCGGAAAATACCGCAATTTAAAACGACAGTTACGGAAGAAAACCATGAAGCCCTTTTTCCATAAAGTGCGGCAACAGGTGGCGTTTGTCTTGGTGTTTGCCAGCGTGGTGTCCTGCTTGCATCCCTCTGCATCGGCCTTGGATCAACTGGATGAAACAATGGCTCTTGCTCAGTCAGCGAAACCTGCGCCGCTTATAAGCCGGAGCGTCATGCTGAGGCGCCAGCAAATACGCGAAGTTCATATGTCAACGGATGGCAAATGGCTTGCTTATGTTGTCAGTCAACAGAAATTTCGCGAATTGTGGTTGCTGGACATTGAGACCGATGAGCATCGTCATTTGTTCTCTTCGAAGTTGATGAATGACATAGAGTGGTCAACGGACAGCCAATATATCTTTACAGTATCAGGACAGGGTCTCGCTGCGGTGCCCTTGGCTGAGGCGTCAAGTCCTGCGTTTGTTATTAATTTGGAACAGGCTAAAGATCAGTTTGCCTATGGTGTTGACAGGACGCAGCCTCATGCCTTTATCGTTTCACTGTTGGCGGATGACAGGAACAGCCATGGTCTTTACCGGGTGTTCCCGGATGGCACCAAAACGGAACTGTATCGCAGTGAAAACCGTGCTTTTGATTTTGAACTAAATAGCAAAGGCAATGTTGCCGTGGTTCGCCGCGCTGTGAACAATCAGTTCGATATTGTAAAAGTAAGTCCGAATGGTGAAGAGGTTGTTCTAACCTGTGACAAACATGATCACTGTAGCTTCCAGCGGTATGATGAGGACACCGACACCCTCTATTTGCGTGCGAGCCTTGGAGCTGACTTGATAGGGCTTTATTCAGTTAACCTATCGACCGGTGAGAAAAAACTTTTACACAGTGACCCAAAGGACAGGCACGACCTGCAGAGGCTTGTGCTCGCAGGGGGCAAGCCGGTTTTGGCGCAGTATGTTGATGATTATCTCTCTGTCTACGGCTTGTCGCCAGATGTGGAGGAAATCCGAAAAATAGTCGCCGCGAAACTGAAGTCGCCTTATTTGAGTTATCGACCGTCATCTAACTTGCGCCGTTGGCTGATCATTGATGGTGACCCCTCTAGCCCAACTCTTAGTTACTATGTTTATGATGCTTTGTCGGGTGAGCTGACAAGGCCATTGGCTGAGGTGGCGCAAGAGCTATTGGCTGAAAGGCCAATGATTTTACCGGCAGAAACGGCGCCCCGCATCCCGGTTCACTATACAGTAAGCGACGGTATGCGGCAGCAAGGCTATGTAACACTGCCCAGAGGTGCCGAGCCAGCCAAAGTGCCGCTGGTTGTTGTGCCCCATGGTGGTCCGTGGGGGCGTCGAGACGGCAGTTATAATGCGCTGGCGCAGTTTCTGGCAAATCGGGGTTATGCTGTTTTTGAACCTAACTTTCGTTCATCAACCGGTTTTGGGCATGCCTATGTTAAAAGCGCGAACAAGAACTTTGGGAAAGGGCGGGTGCAGCAAGATATACTTGATGGCATGGCTTACATACTTGCACGCGGTATTGGCGACAAAGACAAGCTTGCCATGGTCGGGCATTCATTTGGCGGATTTTCCGCATTGGGTGCTCTTTCTTTCACGCCGGGCTTGTTCAAGGTTGGCTTCGCAGGTGCTGCGCCAGTGGATTTGGTGAAATCCATCCGTAATTTTCGGGAAAACGAGACAAGCAGTCAGGGTAGGTTCCGGTACGAGATATTCCGAGAGCTAGCCGTTAATCTTGAAGATCCAAAGGATGTGGCCCGGCTGAGCAGCCAGTCACCGGACGCATACTGGGAACATATCGAAGCACCCCTTTACATGTGGGCAGGGGAGCAAGACCCGAAAGTGAATATTCTAAATGTGCGCGAATATGCCTTGCGGCTCAGCAATGCCGGTAAGCGGATATCCTATCTGGCTGAACCGAGTGCAGGCCACAGTCCGCGGGACGACCTTCATATTGAGGCCTATTATTATATGATTGAGAAAGCTTTGGCCGATCATTTGGGCGGGCGCATGGAGCGCGACCTTTCACCTAGCCTAAGGCGCTATCTCCGCAGATCGGTTGTTTTGGATCACAACGATTTCACACCCATGTCCCGCTAGGCTCACAGGGGCAATATATCGTTGGTGTGTAGGCCGGTGGCGGGTGATTCCAAATGGTTGCCTGCTGCTGGCCCTTTTATGGATGCGCCAAAATCTGGTCGACAGATTTTCGGTGCGATTGGCTCACTGGAACTCTTAGGTCACCTTCAAGTACTAGCTCATCACCATCGTTCATGTTGCGCACAAAGGATTGTACTTTGATGGTGTTTACAAAGAAGGAACGGTGGCACTGCATAAAGCCCATTGGGGTGATTTGGTTTATAAGTTCACTGAAAGAACAGCGATGTAGATATTCTTTGCCATTGCATACAAGCCGAACATAGTTTCCTGCAGCCTGGCCCATAATAATTTCCGGAATTTTTACATAATCTGTTCTGCCAACCGATTTCACAACGATGGTGTCGGAACCGAGATTGTTATCATCTAGCCCTTCCATTGCAGAGCTGTTCTCCAGCCTTTCTTCTACCCGGTCACATGCCTCTGAAAGCAACTCCCTACTAATTGGTTTGACCAAATAGTCGGCAGCAGGCAACCGGTATGCTGAAGCAGCGTGCTCTGCATAAGCGGTAGCAAACACGATAATGATTTGTGGAAATTGCTCTTTGATTTGCTGCCCAAGGGCAATGCCGCTTTGCTCAGGCATTTCAATATCAAGGAAGCAGACATCACATTGGTCCTTGGATAATATATCGATCACAGCTAGGGCGTCGCAAATGTAGCTGGCGTGCCAGCCTTGCCTACCGTTTAGCTGATCAGCAAAATCTTCCGCAATAATGCTCTCATCATCTACCACAAGTGCACGAACCATTATTTGTTCCCCTTTGCTGGTAGTTTTAGTTTGGCTTCATAATGATCCGGTTTTGCTTTCCGTTCAAAGACAGCCTTGCTGTCATAATGTTTTTGAAGCCGCAGTTCGGTTAGTGTAAGGCCTTCCCCCTTTCGGCTGGTGTCCGGCATATTGTTCAAGCTGTTTCTAACCGTAATTTCCAGATGCCCGTTTTCCTTTCTGGACGTTATGGTGATGTCCAGGTGTCCACCTGCCTGCATTCCATGTTTAAAGGCATTTTCTACAATTGGTCGCAGGATATGGCTCGGGG
>JBFOLV010000219.1:0-2362 GCA_040830325.1 Kordiimonas sp.
ATCAACCATGGGATGATGAAAGCTATGTAATGCCTTGGGGCGATAACCTGATAGCCGTTTGGCTAAGGTCTCGCTATCCGATGAATGCAATGACAAAGCTAGCCCATTTGGAAGGTGATAAGTTCGCCCGCATCCGAGATGACGGATCTCATGCTGAGACCGTTACATTTCTTAGAGATGAGGAAGGCAACGTCAACGGTCTGAATTGGCATAGCACCATATCACCGCTTTCACGCCGTTGACCTAGAAAGCATACTTGAAGAACAACACCTCAGTTCTTCGATGTATGATCTATGGCCCTATGGATAGTCAAAACCCACCAGTTAGAATACATATGCCCGGTTATTTTCCATCACGGAAGTGACGAGGGCGGCTGTCACGCGTACATACCGCCCTCGTCACTTTTTAAAACTCTGTACGGATACCAAATACGAGATTACGCCCTCTTAGCGGCGATTGATCCTTGACAAAAGATGTATGAACAAAGGCTAGCTCATTAAGAAGGTTTGTACCGCGCAAGAATACCTCAACAGAATACCCGGCCCTCTCCTTCAAACTATAGGTCACAGTTGCGTTGACCATATCATAACCATCTGTAGTCGTTTCATAGGATGCAACCTTGTTTTGTCCGAATGTATGAGAATATTCGATATCTACGAATAACCGACCGCTGTCCCACTCATAGCGGGCCCCCAATCGACCGGGCGGAATCCGAGGAAGATTGTCTCCTGCACCACTAAGGTCAGCAGAAATACCCTCTTCACCGCTAACCTTAGCAGAGACATAATCGCCAAACACTGTCAGGCGCGCATTTTCCGACAATTCGTGGCTGATCTGACCATCAAGGCCAGTAAATGTAGCATCAACCCCCACATAAAACAGATACTTGTGGGGTAGCCCGGTTTCAGTTTCCTCTTCATGCAAACGAGCAAAAATATAATTGTCTATATCCTGATGGAAAACGCTGATTTCGAACTGCGTTGGCCCCTGATTTTTGCGGAACGTCAGGTTTATTGAATTCGTTGCTTCAAGATCAAAGTTGCTCGCAGGATAATCGTACTTTGTATAAAACTCGTTGTACCTGGTACGGGTAACCAGCCCTACTTCCCAACTGTTAGTCGCCAGATTATTACCCTTCGCATAAAGCTCGCGCACACTGGGGGCTCGCTCTGAATGCGCAAGTGACAGAGCAATTGAATAGTCATTGTTCACTGACCATGTTGCACCCAATGACGCTGAGAAAGGCTTATATTTTGTTCTCGGAAAATCAGCACGAAGCTTTTCTATTTCTGTCCTTTCGCTCATTTCCCAATAGTTCTCGAAAAACGTGTTGATTAGGTCAATGGTTTCCTGATCATATGAAAAATAATACTCAGGAATAGTGATATCCGTTGTGCGCCAATCCTTTCGAAGAGCCAACTCAAGTTCAACAGAACCAACGGTAAGGCTTTCATTGAGGAAAACCCCAAAATTCTCACTCAGATAACTGTGTGTCCCAACAAATCCCTCACTGTTAGGCGGCATCTGGGGACGATGGGCATTGTTTACATTCAGGCCGCTAAACTTGCCATCAGTGTACTGCACACCAAAGGTTCCGATTAGACCCGCGATTGGGGCATGAGTCAGTTCAAGCCGCCCGTCATATACCTGATTTACGTAGTTCGCGAAGGTTAGCTCGCCGTCAACTTCATCATGTTTGTAATCTGTATACGAGAGCCGCATCCGTGCATGCTCTATACCTGGGATAAGCTGTGTATAATCGGCGCGTACATCGACGCGCTCCGAATTGAGTTTGATCCGAGCTGTATGATCGTCGGGCGTTCCAAATGGATCCTCATAGGAACCGTGAGCAACACAGTGCAAATCCAGGCCATGGGTGTGACAAACAGCATTCTGGTGGGTGTGCCCCGGCAAGCCATACTCATTTTTCTGCAAAGAGTATGCAGCGCCGATATAGCCCTTCGATGTGACCCAGGACGTACCAACACTGTAACCATTCGCCCCTGAGAAAGAATCTTTCAATGTTTCGCTACCAAATTCTTCTGGCACAGAATAATTGTCCGCACTTCGGTTAAACCCCTCGGCGTGAAAGACGATTTGCCCCAGGCTAGCTGACATTCGTCCGGCAATAGACTCTTCTCCATCACCTGTACCGTAACGAGCTTCGGCTGCACCGGCGAAACCACTTTCAGGCAAGGCTTTGGGTATCTTGCTGTCAATCAGGTTGACAGCACCGTTCAATGCGTTTCCACCATAACGTGCTGCGGCCGCACCTCTGAGCACTTCAATACCATCAAGCAAAAGAGGGTCTGCTGTGATTGCATGATCCGGCGATACTGAGGACACATCAAACAAGTTTGCG
>JBFOLV010000220.1:0-2906 GCA_040830325.1 Kordiimonas sp.
CCCCCCAGTTTCCGAGTTTACCTGCTCTTCAAAATCACTAGAGCGACAGTTAATCGCAATGTCTGCTCCAAGCGAATAACAGAAAGCAGCATTCTCCTCACTACCAACAGTGGTGAAAACCTTTCAATCAAAAGACTTAGCAAGTGGAATAGCTGTAGACCCTCTGCCCGATTATCCACCATGCACGAGTAGGCTTTCACCGCTTTTCAGCCCTGCACGCATAAACAAGTTAGACCAAACAGTAAAATATGTTTCCGGGATTGCCGCCGCCTGAATAAAAGAAAGCCCTTCCGGTACAGGCAACACCGTTTCTATAGGCGCCACGCAGTATTCCGCATACCCACCCCCCTGTACTAACGCACAGACATGGTCGCCTATAGATACACCATTAACTTTATCACCAATACGCTCTACCACCCCTGAAACTTCCAACCCAGGTATATCCGATGCTCCTTCCGGGGCCGGATAGTAACCCTGACGCTGCACAACGTCCGGTCGGTTTACCCCGGCTGCTTTTACTTTAATCAGCACTTCGCGCTCATTAGGCACAGGCTTTTCGAGCTCTGACACTCTCAAAACCTCAGGGCCACCTGGCTTTGTTATCTCTACAACGCGCATCAAACTTACCTCCTGCAGTCCCAGTTACGTGACAAATATGGTTTAGCACCTTATCTATTCGCTATGTCAGGTATTTGAATAGAGAGAAACACAAATGGATTTTGATGACCTACCAACCAAGAAAAATACGCCTATTACCGAAGTAGAAAGAGAAGACCTTTCCACGATAAGCGTAGAGGAATTGGAAGAGCGAGTAGAAAGGCTAAACGCAGAGATTGAGCGCACAAAAACTGAAATCAAAGCCAAAAAAGGTAGCAGGAGTGCTGCTGAAGCATTTTTCAAATCCTGACATAACCTGTCAGGTGGCGATGGTTTAATTTGCAGCCTAAAGATTGAATAGAGAATGTTATGAACCTTATCCAAGAAGGCGGCTGTCTATGCGGAGCAGCGCGATACCAAATAAACATGAAAGACGCACATACGCTTTCTTGCCACTGCCGAGAATGTCAAAAGCATATGGGAACGCCATACTCAATTTTTACAGTAGTACCAGTAAGTCAGTTTAAATGGCTTACAAAACCTGACAGCTGTATCACTATTAGCGAACGTGCTACTCGACTATTTTGTGGATCTTGCGGTACCTACCTTAAGTGGGAAGGTGTTGATGCAACAAATGAAGCTGAAATCAATGCAATGACCCTTGATGATCCCACCGTTCTCAAAATTGATGAGGAAATATTCACCCGAACAAGATTGCCGTGGGTAAATGCCGTTGAGGGCGCTCGTCAGTATAAGACTACACGTTCATAATCTCTATTTTTCAAACGAAAAAGACGGGAACTGAACTCAGGAGAGGTTCGGTTCCCGCTAGTGTTCACGACAGCGAAGATCGTGGATAGTCAGGGAGAAAAATAGAAACCAAGGTCGTTAGGCAGCATCAGCCTCAATCGACTTCACCTTTGCCTCGGTGGAACGGATCTCAATATTCCGCGGTTTCTTATGCTCAGGAATCACTCGCCTCAGATCAATCTGCAGTAACCCATTCTCAAAGTGGGCGTCACCAACTTTAATAGTTTCTGCAAGTTCAAACCGGCGTTCAAAAGCACGTTTTGCAATTCCGCGATGTAAAAAGCGGCGCTCACCTTTTTCATCAAGGGCGCGTCCAGCTATCAAGAGAGTTCCTTCTTGGACGACTACATTCAGCTCTTCAGGAGCAAAACCGGCAACGGCCATCGTAATCTGATAGTCATCATCGCTCAGTTTTTCAATATTTTAGGGTGGGTAAGCAGCAGCACCTTCATTGGATAGGGCCGAATCAACCAAACGACTTAGGTGATCAAAGCCAACGCTACTACGCATTAATGGGGAAAGGTAAAAATTACGCATCTCAAGTCCTCCTAAAGAAGCAACAAGTTCATATGGCTCACCAACATGGCCAAGCCTTCAACAACTATCAGTCCCGCCTGTGCAGCAACTGACAAAACTCATGTAGGAAGCAACAATCCTGCCTTCAAGGGGGAAAAAGAAAAAGGCGCCCAATCAATGGGCGCCTTTTCAAATAACTACTTGTGGACAAACACTTATTTTTTGAGAGAAAGTCCGCCACTGAAACGCTTTTTAAAGCGTGCTACTTGACCACCTTCAACAGCAGCACGTGTACCGCCTGTCCAAGCTGGATGTGAGCTAGGGTCAATCTCAAGGTTCATAGTGTCGCCTTCCGAGCCCCATGTAGAACGAGTCTCAAAAGTTTCCCCATTAGTCATAACCACTTTAATAGTGTGGTAGTCGGGATGAATATCTTGTTTCATTGGTCTAATCTCCAAAACGAGGCGTCCGTATAGGGGAAACTTGCAGCCTTGGCAAGACTGTTTCCATCATTTCTGCCATGAACTTGTATTTTTTATCGCTACGCCTCCAACATATACAGAAATTAGTTCCGCATATACGTAAATCACACGTTGGAAATAGGAAACAATACGCCTATATGTGCGACAGGAGTTATTAAGGAAATTCATCTATGTCAGACAGTGCTATCCGTCAGGAACACGAACCACCAAAGGGCAAACTGGTTAATCTAAAAACCCTATGGAGTTTCGTAAAACCTTATAAGATTCAGCTAGTTCTGGCGTCTTTCTTCCTCCTGATAGCGGCAACTACTGTACTCATTATCCCTACTGCACTTGGGGACATTGTAGACACTATGTTCGGTGAGGAATCAGGTCAGTCCCTAGACAATTACATGGTACTTTTTGTGGGTGTAGTGTGTGCGATGGCACTCGCGACCGCCCTAAGGTTTTATTTCGTCACCTGGCTTGGCGAGCGTGTAGTCGCGGACATTAGAAAAGCCG
>JBFOLV010000221.1:0-3832 GCA_040830325.1 Kordiimonas sp.
ATCGAAACACTAATGAAGGCCATGGTTACACCGACCAAACCAGGCCAATAAATTGCACCGATTGTCTTTGGAATAATCTCGGAAAGAAACAAAATTCCAAGTGTCATCGCGCCCGAAAACACACCTATCCAAGCGCTACCAAAAACAACTGTAGCCTGAGCCCCCGCAGCAATCGCCCCCACTGTATGGGCGATAGTATTGACAGTTAATATAGCAGCTAGGGAACGATCCACATTGTCTTGCCTTAACGCCTTCAATTTTTCGGCGCGCTTTGGCTGCGTATCCTTTAACTGCTCGATATAAGACGGCGTTATACTCAGAAGTACAGCTTCAGCAACTGAACAAACAAATGAAAAACCAAGCGCCAAAAAAATGAAAGCAATCAGCAAGCTTACATCAGTTGAGGTTGGGCTAGAAGCTATGATACCATCTGAGGAAACAGACGCTATAATTGGCGACGACAATAAAGCCAGAAACAAAACCAATATATATCTCAAGTTCAATGCCCCCCTTAAGAACCGAAAGTTATTCGGCCAAATGCATGCTATGTTCTGTCAAACCTGCGCCTGCATTAGCGTAAAAATTAAAGACTACATCCACACCTGCTGCAAGTAGCTCTTTCTTCTCATCCTCATAGTGCGCAATACCGGCGGTTTTCCCGCTGTATCCTGCTTGATGAATTTGTTTCACCACTTGTAGTGTGTCTGGATGATTGGGCAGTGTAAACATAATTAGGCTTATCGCATTGAGATTGATATGAGCCCAAAAGTCAGGGTCTTCGGCATCACCAGCGATAACGTGCCTACCAGCTTCACAGTGGGTAGCAGCCCTTTCCCGGTCTACATCTATACCGCATATATCCCGCTGGTCATAATCACGCAAAGCATCATAGGCACCGGTACCAACCCGTCCCATCCCAATTACTAATATTGAGGCACTCCCAGGATGTGAAAATAGGTCTTCCGGTAAACGCTCGGATCGTTCAAAACGCCTCATCCATTCGCCCCAACGCTCAAACAAGCTATGCGTTCGTATATTCACGATACTCGTTACGACAAAGGAAATCGCAACCGCGAGAGCGACAATCACTAACCATTCCTTATCGAGCAAGCCACGCGCAACCCCAACCGAGCATACGATTAGGCCAAACTCACTGAAATTGGTAAGGCTCAAGCTTGCTAAAAACGACGAACGGCTCCTCAGCTTCAGACGCGTCAACAGAACGAATAGCAATCCGCCCTTTGCCGCCAAACCTAAGGTAACAGTCAGTGCCGCCATAAACATGGTTGCTGTCGGCAACGCCGTAAACCCAATCGACAAAAAGAAACCAATAAGAAAAATGTCTTTAAAACTCAGAAGAGCCTTCGCAAGCTCTGTTGCTTTAGCGTGCCCGCTCATCAGAACAGCAACTACAAGCGCACCAACATGTGGTTCAAGGTTAGCGAACTCAAATAACTCACTCCCGGAATAGGCCAAAAAGAAACCCATCAGCGTGAGTGTTTCACCGTGGCCGCAACGCTCAAGCAAACGGTACAGAACGGGGCGAATTAATGGCAACCCAAGTAAGAACAAGGCCCACAAAGAGGGTGATTTATCGGTCGCGAGCGCGAGGAATATGACTGCAGCAATATCTTGTATAATCAGAATACCTATCGCAACCTGACCATGCCGCGTTCGCATTTCACCGCTATCTTCGAGAAACTTAACAGC
Source organism: Kordiimonas sp. (assembly GCA_040830325.1). Taxonomy (GTDB): domain Bacteria; phylum Pseudomonadota; class Alphaproteobacteria; order Sphingomonadales; family Kordiimonadaceae; genus Kordiimonas. The sequence goes on from JBFOLV010000221.1 coordinate 1,711, forward strand.
GCACACAGTGCTACTGAAGCTCAACGCAAAACCAATTAACGCGGCAGAGGACCAATCCAGCAGGTCAAAATATTCCACTCCAAGATAACCAAAAAACATACAGGTCAAAGTGGTAAGCGCCAGTGTAGCCACCATATGAGAACTAGCGCCTGCCCAAATTTCTGTTTTCAATAAATTATTGATATTGAGCCGAAGACCAATGGTAAAAAGCAACAGAGTAATGCCAAGGTGTGACAAGGCTTCAAAGGATGCGTCAGGTTTTACCCCAAGCGCGTGCAAACCAAAGCCCGCACCGAGATAACCAACAAGAGGTGGTAAATTAATTTGTTTAGCCAAAAAGCCGCAGGCAAATGCTACAGCTACCCATGCATAATCCATACGCTAAAGTGTTACCTCCAAATATGACCTGCACCTAACTTGGTTTAGGTTACTTGTATCTCACTGAAAATCCATAAAATGGCAACCGCAGGTCGCACTCCTTTCATCATAGTGCAGCATAGTTAACAACTCAATTATGACGCTGTAATAAAAGACTACTTTGAAAAGCAATTCATCCTTACGAACATAGACTTGCGTTTAGAAGGCACCCGAACTTCTAGCCTTTCTATTTAGGTATGATATGATACGCCATGCCAGCATAATGTTATAGTATTCTAAAGTATGGGCGTTCTTTAGGGCGGCGCCCCACTAAGACGGAAGAGGTGTTTCGTGGGTAAATATAGTTTTATAAGTCTTTTTGCTGGCCTAGCGTTTATTGTCGCTCCAACCGCCATCGCAGAAGAGTATGAATATAGAAAAATTCGCTCGCCCCGTACACTAACAGCGGAAGAATCTCGAGTGGCTGCTGCCCAGTACCAACGATATTGTTCTCTGTGCCACGGGGCTGACAGACAGGGGTATGTGAATGACCACGCCCCTTCACTCAGAAGTAAAAGCTTGTTCAGATCTGGCGTACCCCATGAGGTACTACGCCCAATACAATATGGGCGTGATGGCACCCCTATGGGTGGCTACCTTGACGAAGTTGGCGGTCCCCTAACACTTGATGAAACGTGGAACCTTACATATTGGCTTTTCTGGCAGGCAGACGTAGACCGTGTGCGCATCACAAAAAATCTGGTGCAGGGCGACACTGTACGCGGCGCTGAGCTCTACAAAGAAAACTGCACAGAGTGCCACGGTGTAAACGGTGAAGGTGTCAATGCTCCTGCCCTTGGCAACCCATCTGCGCTTTCCCATAATTCTGATGAATTTATCCGGTATGCAATCCGCGAAGGCCGTGACGGCACCCCCATGCAACCATGGAAACATGAACTCACGTCAGAGGACATAGACGATCTTACAGCCTTCTTGAGAAGCAAAGCGAGTGGCTGGGAACAGTCCAAAGTGACCCTACGGGAAGTGCCAACACCTGACCAATATGTGATCAATCAAGACGGTGATGACCCTGATTTTGAACTGCAAGACGGCCGCTATGTATCTTCAGATGATCTATTGAAGGCCTTGCAAGAAAAGAAACGCATGGTTCTTCTCGATACACGTGTAACATCTGTCTGGCAGCGCGTGCATATCGAAGGAGCGGTGCCATTACCCTACTATAGCGACTTTGACGCCATTGTTGGTACCCTGCCAAAGGATGTGCAAATTGTTGCTTATTGCTCCTGCCCCCGCGCTGCTGCTGATGATGTTGTAAGAAACCTGAGAAGACGCGGTTTCACACGCACAGCGACCTTGTATGAAGGCATTTTTGGCTGGATGAACATGGGTTATCCAGTCGTCAACGGCAAATCAGAATAAGTAAATTTGGGGCTGTTGCTATACGCCTATAGCCCCGCTTGTTTTTATTATTCTGCTAGAACTGTTTCATCACCAATTTCAAGGTACGGCGCCGCATCAACAAGGGACGCAAGGTCATGCAATGTTCTCATGCTACCACCTTTTGCTTCTTTTATAAACGCGCGCCATTCATCTTCAGTTTTCCAGGTTGCAATTGTAATCATCTCATCTGGGCTATCTAACGCCCGCAAACAAATACTACCCAACGCCCCCTCAACATTTTGGTGGATCATCCTTGTCATATTTCGCCAGGTACTTTCAAACTCCTGATAGAGTTCAGGCTTAA
>JBFOLV010000222.1:0-4346 GCA_040830325.1 Kordiimonas sp.
CAGCATGAGACATCACCTGCCCTTAGCCCTGATGGCACGCAACTAGCCTTTGCCCGGTATCACGATGATGGTTGCGTTATGTTTTTATATCAAATGGGAACAAATACACCGGCAAAGAGACTCGCAAAATGTGGTCCCTACTACCCAGGTATTCGCTGGGTATCCAACCATGAATTCCTTTATGTCGCTGAGGACAGTGATAAAACCGCAGGGGCCCTACACCGCTTTGATATCCAAAACTCACAAATCACAGATATATCTTCCCCTCCACCAGGAGAGTATGACATTGCGATGGCACTATCACAGGAGGGTTCGCAAGCTGCATTCTTTAGGACATCTGACTGGAAACAAAGTGATCTGTACACAATCAACTTAAACACAGGTGAAGAGACTTTTATCGAATCGTATCCAAGACTAATCTGGGACTTAGCTTGGACAAATAACGATCAATCAATCGTCTATGTACCGGATGCCGATAGGCGGCGCTTAGAAGCGCTCAATCCACAGACCGGGGAAAAAGCAACTGCTTATCAGCAGAAAATCAGTTTCAAACTAGAAGGCGGTTTGCGGCACTCTAACAAGCTATTTATCAACGAGCGCGAATGGGACAACAATATACATGCCATACCACTTTCAAGCCCTGTTTCAGCCCTGAAAGACCTACCAAACGAAGCTATCGTAGCTTCTACAAAATCTGAGTGGCTGCCAAAAGAAACGCTTGATGGAAAGTTCATTAGCTTTCTATCAGAACGCACTGGCAACATTGAAATCTGGATCACCGACAAGGACGGACAAAATCAACGACAGCTCTCAAATTTCAATGGCACTCTTTCCGTTGATTCATATAGCTGGAATAACGCAGGCAACAAAATTGCCTTCCAAACATATGCGGATACTATCTATTTACTAGACGTTACAACAGGTGAACACAGCAAGATTTCGGCACCAGAGGGCCTCGCTAAGCTTCCTGTTTTCACACCAAGCGATCAACACATTGTTTTCACCGCTCAACAAGATGGTGATTGGCAGTTATGGCAAACCCCAGTAACGGGCGGCAGCCCAGAGCAAATAACCTCAGATGGAGGCTATTCAGCTCGTTTCAGTAGAAGTGGGGAACTTATTTTCACGAAGCACTCCACAGGTGGCCTATGGAAATTTGATTTCGAGACAAACTCAGACCTTGAAATCGCACCCAGCATCACTGTTTATCCTATTCGGCAATGGGTCCTGAGAGATGGCGGTGCCTATTATGGAAAAGACTATGAAGGGCGTGTGCAGGTCTTTTTCTATGATTGGGAAACCCAGCAATCAAAGCGATTATTTGACACACCACACTGGCTATATACTTTTGAGATTTCTGGCGATGAAGAAGAAATTTTCTTTACTCGCGATGTAAGCAAAGGCGGCGACATAATGATGCTGCAGTAACTATATCTGGGGGAGATTATAGTGAGATATTTTTGCGTAATACTTACATTTTTGTTGGCAACAATCTTACCTGCCACATCTGCAACGGCAGACAAAGCCGCATCAGAGGATGCGTATGCAAGCTTAAGCTTACTCATCGGGGACTGGAAGAGAGAAGACGCACCTGATTCCAAACTTACGATCCGGTTCCAGCTAACTGCTAGCGGCACGACAATCATGGAGACATGGCTCTATGAAGGCGAGCCCCATTCACTGACAGTATACCACCGTGATCATGACACATTACTAGCCACACACTATTGCCCTCAAGGTAATCAACCGCGAATGAAATTAGTGGCCGACCACAATGGCGACACTATCAAGTTTGAGTTTATGGACGCGACAAACCTGCTAAATCAGGATCAATCACACCAACATGCGTTATCCTTTAAAGTAACAGAAGGTGGCGCCCTAGTTGTAAGGGGCGAAACCTATCTGAGCAGTGCCGGCTCTGATGTTTCGGAAATGAAATTGGTGCGGGTCACACCTTAACAGCCGATACCAACATCATGCGACAGACGGTCTGCGCCTCGCGCTGAGCGGCATATTGCCATCCTAGAAAAAAAGCTACCTTCTACCCATCAATCTGGCAGGAGGTAACTTTGCACAAACCGATAAACATTCTATTTAGCCTTCCTCTTATCTTAGCGGCGCAAGCGGCATCAGCAGCAACCGTCCATACAAAATATTGCGCTGGCATGGTGTTTAGAGAAACCCCTTATACAGACATGCGCTGTACCAGGCCCCTCACAAAACAGGAAACCTCAGCCACTAAACACTTTGAACTCGACTATGATTCATCAGGCAGACTTATCGAATTACGCTACAGCCATGCAGGCAAGCTTAGAGCATTCTCGGACAGGTTCGTTCGCGCTCCGCGCATCACCATTCACTATGAAGGCAATCAGGAAGTTCGCCGTTTCTACAATGAGTGGGGTACCCGTGCACTTGTATCAGGAGATGTATATGAAGCACGTTTCACTCTCGACAATAGCGGAAAACGTAAAGAGCTAATATTTTACGGCCTAGATGGTAAGCCAGTTGATAATGACTTCAACATTTCACGCTATACATGGCAAACGCGCGATGACGGCGAAGTCATACAACATCGTTACAATGTTAAAGGCAATCTCATTAGAAACAGGCCGGGCTTCGGCTATATGGTGACACGCTTTGCCTATGATGCAAACGGCCTGCTTACCCGAATGTATAACCTCGGCGAAGAGGGGCAAAACCTAACACCCGATGAAGCTGGCATTGCCATGACCCAAATATCCTATGACAAACATGGCCAATTTACCGGGTGGCTCAATTTGGATATGGAAGGAAAGCCCAAACGCGGCATGAGCAACATCGCAGAAATCAGATATATCCCTTCCAAATTCAGCGGTGAACAAATCGCCACATTCAATGACTCTGATGGTACCCCGCAAATGACTAATTGGGGAGCCCATAAAGTAACCTATGATTTTGATGCATACGGAAATGCAGTTAACAGACTTCACTTTGGCCTGAAAGGTGAACCAGTTAATTCGTCGTCAGGTATTGGACAAATCAAAAGCACTTGGTCCAAGGACGGCGCACACCAAATGTCAGACCGATATTTCGACAACACTGGCAAACCAGTAGCTAGTAGCTATTCTGGTGTCCACGCTGTGTTAACAACACTTGATGAAAATGGGCGACCTTCAGAAACGTCATATATGGACCTTGCAGGAAACATCATCACCCATAAAGGGCAAGGCTATGCCACAGAGAGCTTCGAATATGACCGAAAAGGTCGCCTAATTAGCCGCAAATTCATGGCACCAGACAATACTCTCGCCAACCACGGCACTTGGGGCGTGGCTCGTTTTGAATATAGGTATTTTAATGATGGGCGACTAAGGTCGGCGCAAAGCTTCACAGCCACCGGTGAAGAAAAGAAGGCCACATGGAACCCCGCGCATTAACAACGACTAGCGCCTTATCTGGTTACATCAGATACCCCTTCAGGAGTATCTGATGTGATAGTTAGCGAACTTGGCTTCAATCCGCCTTAACCAGTCGCATGGTTGCAAAACCACAAACCACAGTTACCGCAGCTAAAATTCCAGCCATTGGATAGTCACCGAAAATCACGTTCCCTGTGGTAAACAAAAAGCCATATATTGCCGCAGTACAGGTAAGCGTTGCGTAAAGGCCAGTTTTAATCTCGCCCTCTTGACCTTTGATTGCAGCGTTGAATGCATCAAGCTGTTTCTTGTCCGTTGGACTTGTTAAGAAAGTAACAGCTACCCAGCCAATTGTTGTGAGGATAACGCTCGCAACAAACTTCTCCCAAGTCACCCAATTTGCATAAGGGCCGAACTGGAAAAACAGGCTGAATGCAAACGACAGAACCATTGCTGAAATTTCGCTCCAAACATTGATGCGCGTCCAGAACCAGCGAAGGATAAACAGCAAACCTGTACCTGCGCCAATGGAAAGCAAAAGCTGGAATGCTTGCAAAGCGCTTTCCAGAACAAGCGCCATCAATGAAGCTGCCACCATTAGTAGAACCGTCATAACGCGGCCAACCATCACCTGCTGTTTTCCAGTTGCTTCCTTATTAATAAAACGATTGTAGAAATCATTCACCGCGTAAGACGCGCCCCAGTTCAGGTGTGTAGAAATTGTTGAAATATAGGCAGACACAAGTGACGCCACCACTAAGCCAAGCGCCCCTGCTGGCAGGAACAGTAGCATAGCGGAATAGGCCAAATCTTCACCCATTACACTATCAGGTACATGCGGCAGGGCCGCCTTGATGCTTGCGAGATCTGGGTAAACAATAATGGACGCGAGCGCCACCAATATCCAAGGCCACGGGCGCAGTGCATAGTGCGCAATGTTAAAGA
>JBFOLV010000223.1:0-4011 GCA_040830325.1 Kordiimonas sp.
CTGGCATTTGGGGCAAAAGAATGTCGAACGATTGGACTGCACAATTCGTGTCACCATTCCCGAACAACCATCCTTCAGGCATTTTTCATTTTCTCTACCGTACACTTTAAACGAATGCTGAAAATATCCAAGCTCACCGTCAACCTGTGCATAATCTTTAAGTGTAGAGCCACCCGCTTCGATTGCTCTACCCAGAACATCTCTAATAATTGGAACCAATTCAGTAACAGGTTCACCTGCCACAGACTGCGCAGTGCGTTCAGGGTGGATGCCAGCCTGCCACAATGCTTCGCATACATATATATTGCCAAGCCCCGCGACAATTCGCTGATCAAGCAATGCAGTTTTTATGTTAGCGCGCTTGTTTGCAAAAGCTGTATCCAGAACACCCTCATGAAAATTATTGCTCAAGGGCTCTGGTCCAATATTTTTGAGAAGCGCATGCTCATCGGCCTCAGCAGCAGTTGTAAATGTAATAATGCCAAAGCGCCTTGGATCTGTATAAACAACATGATCGCCATGCTCTGTAATTAAACTCACATGATCATGTTTACCGATTTCTGGTGTTTCATTGTTCCTATATATAGTCACACGTCCTGACATGCCGAGATGCAAGATAAGAATCAAATCGTCTTCAAAGTCCATCAGGATATATTTTGAACGGCGCCGGAGTGATCTTATCTGATTCCCTTCTAGCCGATTCGAGAAATTTTCTGGTATCGGAAACCTTAAATTTTCCCGACGTGCAGTAGCTTCTTTTATCGTTGCACCTTCCAAGACCGGAAGTAATCCACGCCTTACTGTTTCTACCTCAGGGAGTTCGGGCATAATGTCGCGCTTAACTTTCTATATCTAATCAGGCTGGTATGCTTGAACAGGCTCGGCTATGGTCCGACCCAACAGCAATGTAGTCAGTTATACTCTAAGAACAAGGTTAGCGGATAAAATGTCAAGCGCCAGCAAAACAGAAACTCCTGTCACAGCTAGTGACCAATCAACGACACACTACGGATTTCAAACCGTAAATGAAGCTGACAAAGCGGGTATGGTAAAAGGTGTCTTCAACAGTGTTGCTGACAAATATGACCTAATGAACGATGTCATGAGCGTTGGTATTCATCGCATCTGGAAAAACTCGCTTATTGATAGTCTCAACCCTAGAAAAAATATGCAGCTTCTTGATGTGGCAGGCGGTACCGGTGATATCGCCTTCCGGTTTTTAGACGCTGCTCCAGACGGCCATGCAATTGTATGTGACATTAATGCTGAAATGCTTCGCGTCGGCAAAGACCGCGCGGCAGAACAGGGTTATGCAAATGGAACCGAATTTGTCTGCGGCGATGCAATGAAGCTGCCCGTTCCAGACAGGTCTGTCGACGCTTATACAATCGCCTTTGGTATCAGGAATGTAACAAGGATAGATGAAGCCATCGCTGAAGCTTACCGCGTACTCAAGCCTGGTGGCCGCTTTCTATGCCTTGAATTTAGCCCTCAGGTCGTACCCGTCTTGCAAAAAGCTTATGATGCATACAGTTTCAATGTGATAACCAAGATGGGTGAAATCATCACAAATGACCGCGAAAGTTATCAGTATTTTGTAGAATCGATTCGCCGTTTCCCAACACCAACAAAATTTGAGACTATGATCAAGGACGCAGGTTTCTCGAGAGTTTCATACCGAAGCATGAGCGCGGGCATTGCCTGCATTCATTCTGGCACAAAGATATAAAGGTATAGTCGGCGTGCGAACCTTCCTTCACCTTGTTCAGCTTTTTATGCTAGCTGTCGGCTTACGCAGATACGGCGCCATTCGCGCACTTGATAGTATTGCGGAAGTACCAGTTTGGGCACCACGTCTACTGCGCCTTTTCACATTTTATATACCGCGAAAGTTAAAGCTACCAGAGACAAACGGTGAAAGACTGGCTATTGCGCTCGCTAAAATGGGCCCTGCCTACATTAAATTAGGGCAAACCCTGGCGACTCGCCCTGATTTAGTAGGGCAACCAATCGCAGACGGTTTAACTGCACTACAAGACAGTGTACCAGCCTTCGCCTTCAAGCATGTAGAAATAGCAATAGAAGAAGAGCTCGGCGGCAAACTCTCAGATCACTTTGCCACGTTCGAACGAGTGCCCGTCGCGGCGGCTTCTATTGCGCAAGTGCATCAGGCAGTCACCCAGAGCGGCGCCAAAGTAGCCGTTAAAGTGTTAAGGCCTGATATCGAGAAGCGCTTCAAACGAGATCTCTCCTTATTTGATTGGCTTGCGAACATAGCGGAGCGCCACAGTGTCGAGGCCAGACGCTTAAAGCTAACCCAAATAGTTGCCAAAGTGCGTGAAACTGTCCTACAGGAAATGGACTTGCGACTTGAGGCTGCAGCCGCTGCTGAACTGGCCGACAATATGAAAGGCGAGCAACATTACCGCCTGCCAAAAGTAGAGTGGGATTTAACAGCGCGGCGCCTTCTTACCATTGAATGGGTTGATGGTGTTCGCCTCGTGGACAAGAAAGCTTTAAAAGCCGCCGGCCACGATTTACCGCTGCTTGGCCGTACCATTGTACAAACCTTCCTAACGCAAGCACTTCGTGACGGGTACTTTCATGCGGACCTACACCAAGGCAATCTTATTGTTGAACCTTGCGGGCGTATTGTCGCCGTTGATTTCGGGATCATGGGTCGTTTATCCAAAATGGAACGCCGCTTTCTTGCGGAGATTCTTTTTGGCTTTATCCGCAGGGATTATCGTCGTGTTGCTGAAGTGCACTTTGACGCAGGATATGTTCCTCGTAGTGAAAACCTTGAAGAATTCACTCAGGCTCTGCGTTCAATAGCAGACCCAATCATGGATTTGCCCATTGAAGAAATATCGGCTGGCAAGCTGTTGGCGCAGCTGTTTGCAACAACTGAGCGATTTAAAATGCAAACTCAGCCACAGCTGCTGCTTTTGCAACGTACCATGGTGATGGCTGAAGGCATGGCCTTGCACCTCAACCCACAAGCCAACATGTGGGATATTAGTGAACCAGTAATTGAGGCTTGGGTGCGCGAAAACCTGTCGCCTGAAATTCGCCTTGCAGAAGCCATAAACCAAATACCGCGCCTGATTGAGCGTCTACCATCCCTTATGGAAAAATGGTTGAGCGATGAAGAATCGGCTGAAGAAACGCCCAAACCAACACCCTCATCAAACGCCAAGCTATGGCCCTTCGCGCTTGGCCTCGTGACCGGTGCTACACTCCTGAAAATCGCTATAATGTAAGGCTATTGCGCGAACCACGTTTTTGCCTGACACTGTTTTCTCCATTAAGGGGAGGAAACAATGGAAGATATCTTACGCAAGTTTGACCCATTTGCGGCTTTGGTTGGCCGCCTGTTATTATCTCTTATATTTATCGCAACCGGCATTGGAAAAATGGCAGGGGACCCAGCTGGGACCATTGCCTATATGGAAGCGATGGGTGTGCCCGGCTTTCTTTTCTGGCCCACAGCTCTGTTTGAGTTACTCGCGGGCATAGCGATTCTAGTCGGATTCAAAACCCGCATTGCTGCATTTCTACTATCTGGCTTTTGCCTTGTAACAGCAGTTATGGCTCACGCTGATTTTAGTGACCAAATCCAGATGATTCTCTTTATGAAGAACATCTCCATGGCAGGAGGTTTCCTTATCTTAATGCGATTCGGCGCTGGTGAACTTAGCCTAGATAACCGCGCAGCTTCCGGCGACTAACCCTATACTGGGTCACCTCATGAACAGGTGGCCCGCTTCTTCTGATTCTTATCCACACAACGTCGTGATTGCAGGCACCGCTAAAGCCCACTATATGTCAGGGGAACAGTTAGAAAGGGTGCCATGCTAAACGGCAAACGCATATTGCTAATTATTGGCGGCGGAGTAGCTGCCTACAAAGCGCTGGAACTCGCGCGGCGCATGATGGAGCGCGGCGCGACCGTAAAAGGCATTCTGACCTCCGGCGGACAGGAATTTATCACACCCTTAAGTGTCGCGA
>JBFOLV010000224.1:0-5332 GCA_040830325.1 Kordiimonas sp.
AGGTACGTGCAGCTCCCCCCGGCGACAGCGAGGAATCTGATTTTCCAGTTTGGGCAGGTGTTGCGCCCATGCGTATGGTGCTTGATCCTGTTGAAGCGGCACCAGAAGGTGAGAAAGCCCCTCTTGATCATCCGGTTTTGGAAGATTTCGGTTGGCTGAAGGCATAGGTGAATACCATGACTGTAGATATTGCAAATTGGCAGCCATGTGAACGGCCGGGGAGAGCGATACTTCGCGGCAGCTATGCTGTGGTTGCACCCTTGGTATTTTCTACTCATGGGGAAGACCTGTTTGCTGCAATCTGCGGTGAAGCCGCTGATGAAATATGGACCTATCTGCCAGGTGGACCCTATGGAAACCCTGTGGAGCTTGAAGCAATGTTAACGCTCGCGCAGAATCAGCATGGTTGGGAAACAATGGTTATCCGCTGTGCTGAAACGGCTGAAGTTCTCGGTATGGCGAGCTATATGCGTAACCGAGAAGAGCACGGTAGTACGGAAGTAGGCTGTGTAACCTTTAGCAAGAAATTACAGCGGTCTCGTATCGCAACAGAGGCGATGTACCTTATGGCCCAACACGTGTTTGATGACCTAGGCTATAGGCGCTACGAATGGAAATGTAATGACCTCAATGCTGCCTCAAAGCAAGCAGCAATTAGATTTGGGTTTTTATATGAGGGCTTGTTTCGTAACGATATGATCCGAGACGGCCAGAGCCGTGATACCGCATGGTATGCCATGATTGATAGTGATTGGCCTGCGGTTAAGCGTGCTTTCGAGATTTGGCTTAGCCCCGACAATTTTGATGAAGAGGGCCTGCAGCGCCGGAAGCTAGCGGATATACGTGACGAGTAGTGGGACAAGGGGTGTAGCCCCTTGCCCGTGATCTTTAAACTAACTTAATTAGCCTTGTTTTTCAGATGCGTATCTAGGAATTTAACATAAGCTTCTGAGGCCGTGATACGGTTCGCTTTGCTGCGGAAACCATGCCCCTCATCAGGGAAAAGCACATACTCTACCGGTACGCCGTTTGCCTTTACAGCTGCGACAAGTTCATCACTTTCAACTTGTAAAACCCTAGGATCATTCGCGCCTTGTACGACGAGCAATGGCTTCACAATGTTTTGCGCGTGAAATAGTGGTGAAATACGGCGATGACGTTCTTCGTCCGTTGCGGGGTCGCCCATCTCATCATACAGGCTTTCGCGGAAGCTTTCCCACCAAGGTGGGATTGATTTAAGTGTGCGGACCCAATTGGTAACACCAAAGATGTTGATGCCAACTTCAAAAGCTTCTGGTTCAAAGGCAAGTGCAGCAGCTGTCATATAGCCACCGTATGAACCACCAATAATGCCAACCTTACTGCCATCAACCCAGTCTAGGCTTTCAAGGTATTTGCGTCCCATGACAATGTCTTGAAGATCATCTTCACCGTGCTTTTTGTCGTCCATATGGAAGAAGGTCTTACCATAACCAGATGAGCCACGATTGTTAGCACCGAGAACAGCATAGCCGTGGTTTACCAGATGCTGAAACATGGCGCGGTACCCGCGGCGGGTTTGGCCACCGGGGCCGCCATGTACGAATACTAGCGCAGGCACTTTATTTTCAGCACTCGCGCCTTTTGGCTTATAGAGGATCGAAGGGATTTTCACGCCGTCAAAACTCTCGTAGCGAATGACAGTTGCTTCCACGAGGTCATTTTGATCAATCTCCGGGTTTAGGGACGTGGTTAAGCGCTTAGGGGCACTCATTTCACTTCCGAAAGCCGCAACATAAAGATCACTTGGGCTACGGTCACCATTTAGCATGAAAGCCAGTTGGCTATCATCGGCTGAGAATCTTGGATTCTGGATATTGCCAACCATCTTGGGAAGAGTAACTTCCGTGCCATTCTCTAAATCTGTAATGGAAATTACAGTAGTGGCGTCAGCATTTACGCCTACATATTTATAGCGGCCTGTATTGGAGAAACCTACGAATGATACATCCCAATCTGCAGAGGCATATTCGTTTTTGGCGCCGTCCGCCAACGTGTATGCCCACGCCTGATTAAATTCGCCATGCTCATTTGTTGAAAGGATCAGTTGGCTACTATCTGGTGTAAAACCATACACGCCGTAGGCTATATTACCTTCATGCTCAGTGATTAATTTTGGCGCACCGCCTTCAACAAGATCGACCAAATATACATTGCTGTCTGCGCTTGTGCGCGATTTTGTGAGAGCAAGCCAGCGTCCGTCGTTACTCATGCCACTTAAGAAAAGGGCGTCTGAGTTTTCATAAACCATGCGGCGGCCATAGCCTTCGGTTTTATAGGCATATAGGTCAAATGCCTTGGCATCCCGTTCGTTGGTTTGAATGTAAAATTCACTACCATCTTTTGACCAACCGCCAAAACTGGCCTTGGTGTTTTCTGTATTGGTTAGGTCCCGTAATGTGCCATCAAGTTCCCGTACCCAAATATGGTTAAGCTCGTCACCGCCATTGTCAGCCGTAACCAGAATTCGGTCGTCCGCAGGGAAATAACTTACGCCGTAATGCGCGCTGCCTTCAGACTGGGTAAGCTGTGTGCGTTCGCCTGTTTGGATGTTTGTGGCAAATGCATTGAAAACACCCGTTTCATCACTCGTAACAAGAATGTTTTTTCCGTCGGATGAAAATGCATGGCCGGCGGCGTTGGAAGCTCTGAAGCTCGTAGTGCTAAAAAAGTCTGCCGCAGAATAGGTTTTTGCGGCTTGCTCTTGAACAACCTCTTTTTGTTCAGTTTGTTGTGCCTGCTCTCCGCACGCTACAAGCATGCAGGAAAGGGCAGCGGTAATCAGTAAATTTTTCATGTGATCTTCCCCCTTATGAAGATGAAAAGCCACGGTAAGCTATGTGCTTGAGCAGAGCAAGGGTGAAAAGTTTCAATTGCAACCTTTTCAGAAACTGCGAAAAATTGGCATTGTCTCTGGCGGTGGTTCGGTTTACCGCTTGGTGTGAGTAAGGAGATACATAACATGCTTCAACTTCGACCAAACTGTGAACACTGCAATAGAGACCTGCCTGCTGATAGTGAAGAGGCGCGTATTTGTAGCTATGAATGTACTTTCTGTGCCGATTGCGTCGATAGCATACTTAATAATGTTTGCCCTAACTGCGGTGGTGGGTTTGTACCGCGCCCAATTCGACCGCGAACAGCATGGCGCGAAGGTACATCACTTATTCATCAGCCACCGTCCGAGAAAAGCGTGTTGAAGCCTGTCGACCTTGATGCGCATAAAGAATTTAGAAGGTCTATCGAGAATATACCGCCAGCAAAGCGTTAGTTGTTTTTCTGGAAGAATACTGATTGCTCGCCTTCAAACAAACCGCGCCGTTCTTTCAAGTGTTTGATCAGAAATTTTCTGCAAAGTTGAATGCGGGCAGTGTATCTGAGGTCTGCATGGTTGAGAACCCACACACCCCAAGCAGACCTGGTTTGTGCAATGGGCATTCGTTTCACTGTTGGCGCAGCAAGGGCATCAGGCAAATAGCAAGGCATGCGGGCAATGCCAATCCCTGCTTTTACTGCTGCAAACATGCCGTAAAGGTCGTCGACCCTCATGGCAATTTTGCTGTTCGGGAAGTGTTCCTTGGCCCAATCAGGTAGTTCGGTTTCGCTGTTCCAAACAATTAAGTCGGGGTTGTTTGATGTATCAATTTCTGTGTTGGCGTAAATGCCATGCTGCAATGTTGCAACACGTGTTCCGATCAGATGGTCTGGTGGTGCGGGCGATAATCTGACAGCAAGGTCAGCCTCTCTCGCAGCAAGGTTTTTGATGCCTTTCGCAATGAATAAATTCAGGTCAATTTCAGGATATTCATCACGGAATGTACGTAGGTCTTCAATCAGGCAATGCTCCAGAATGTCATGGGGCATGGTTAGGCTGATATCACCCTGTATGCGACCATCACGTCCGAACAAGGAGCGGGATATCTTCTGATGCGTTGCTTCCACCTCAAGCGCCATTTGGTAGATACAAGTGGCCGGTTCAGTGAGCTCATAACCTGAAGGTACACGGTCAAAGAGACGAACACCGTGTTTTTCTTCAAAAGCATGTATGCGGCGAGAAACCGTAGAATGATTAACACCAAGTATCTTTGCAGCGCTGGTTACATTGCCGGCACGTGCAACTTCTAAAAAATATCTTAGATCATCCCAGTTATTCATTCGTGCATTATTGCACGATCATTTTGCATTTTTCGATAATTATTTTTTTGCTCAGCTTGCTTACCTAGAGGTTATGTGAAGCAACAGGGCCGAGGTTAAGGGCTTACAAGTAAAGGATTGAAGAGTGGCAGGACTATTTAACGCATTGCAGTTAGGGGATTATGAGCTGGCGAACCGAGTTGTAATGGCACCTTTAACGCGAGCGCGAGCAGGCAGTGAAGGTATAGCAAATGAACTTATGGCGGAATACTATGCGCAGCGTGCGTCCGCAGGGTTACTCATTGCGGAAGCGACAGCTGTATCTAAGCAAGGCCTTGGTTGGTTGAATGCTCCGGGTATTTACACCGATGAGCAACAAGCTGGCTGGAAGTTAGTGGCGGATGCTGTACATCGAAAAAATGGGCGCATCTTTTTACAAATCTGGCACATGGGCGGTATCGTTCATCCAGATTTCTTGGACGGTGAAGCACCGGTGTCTTCTTCAGCGGTGAAACTTTCTGGAGCGCTTACAACGCCGCAGGGCCGTGATCGGGAATTCGTCGTGCCTCGGGCGTTGTCAAAAGATGAGATCAAAGCCATTGTTCAGGACTTTGTTGCAGCGGCAAAACGTGCAGTCGCAGCTGGCATTGATGGTGTTGAAATCCACGCTGCAAACGGTTTTTTGATTGATCAGTTTATCCGCGATGGTGTCAATCAGCGCACGGATGAGTATGGTGGCTCAGTTGATAACCGTTTGCGGTTCTTGGTTGAGGTTGTTGAGGCGGTAACGGCTGCTATCGGTGCTGGTAAAGTTGGGGTTCGTCTGTCACCAACCAATAAGGTTTGGGGTATTGCTGATAGCGACCCTCTGGAGACCTTTGGTCGAGCGGTTGAGCTTTTGAACAATTATGACCTTGCGTATCTCCATATCCTGGAGCCAAAGTTAGATTCCGGCCATCCAATGGAGACAGTGGACTATCTGACACCTGTTCTCCGCGAAAAATATGAAGGTACCTTGATAATCAATGGTGGCCTAACGAGAGAAAGTGGACAGGCGGCGATTGAGGCTGGCGAAACAGAGGCGGTTGCATATGGTTCACCGTTTATCTCGAATCCGGATCTTGTTGAACGCTTTAGAGAGAATGGTGAGTTGACGCCG
>JBFOLV010000225.1:0-2211 GCA_040830325.1 Kordiimonas sp.
ACAAGCCAAAACCCAATAGAGATCACGAAAATATTGTGCACCACAGAGAGAGGTGCCTTATGTTCAAACCAGCCAAAAATTGCCGCGCATATAAGTATACCCGCAGGTACTGACACCGCTAACAAGCCCAATGTCATACGTATTCGGAACAATCTAAGTTTCTTTGTGTCTTCGGTTTGAAAGTGATCAGAGAAGCTGAACCACATGAATGCGAGCGCTAACACTTGTCCGTTTACTACAATCTCCCACCAGGTCCGAGAGCGTGCAACGCCTTCCTCAGAAAACTCACCGGTGAAATAGTGATAAGACATGATGCTAAGCACGGTACCTGTAAGCATAAGAGCTGTGGCACCAAAAAGAGCGCGGCGTTCCTTGAAACACATAAGCCTGTCACTTCAAACGCAGGCGTGACCATTCCGATCACCCCAATCAACTGCCCCAGGCAGTCAACTACACCCTCTTCGTGAATACTGCAACTTTTATCTGCATATGCAAATTAGTGTTAGTGCAACTGCTAGCCTGAAGTCGCTTTACTGACGGCGCATAAGCAGCCCAAAAATAATGCAGAGATCCATAAAAATAGGTAAGAAAAGGCCACATGATAATATGACTGTGACCCTCTAAAAAAAGTTCCACAGCAAACAAAATGACAAGAATCATCAAGGGACTTAAAAAGAGAATTAGTTTCTTGTTTGAGTTTTTGAGCCTCTCAAGTGAAGCAGAAAAAGTTTGGTTCTCAAAAAATAGCAAGCTACAGGCTGGAATAAAGTAAGCGCTAAAAAACCAAGCAGCAAAAACGATCCACGTGAAGAAGATTAAATCCTCTTGTTGTGGAGGTTCGCGGAACCAGTTGTTAGTTGCAGCTATCACAGTCACCCAGCTCGGCACTGATACACCCAACATCCCTACACTAAAACGCCAGTAAGCCCGCACCTTCCGCCAGCCTTCAGCAGCCTTTACTCGGACCGAGTGACATAAATACATTAAGAAGAAGCATAATATCTGGAGGTTCAGCGCGACCTCCCACCACCAACGGCTTTGAAAAACAGCAAAAATTTCACCGCCAGGTATAAAATAAAAGGCCATCATTACAGACAGTTGCGCACCCACTAGAGCCAGTGCGATCGCTCCTGCGAATGCACGTATATCTCTAATTTGGCTGAACAAGCGCATGTAAATCCTCATTGCTCCTACAACTGTTATATCTCCTAGATGATTAACAGAGAGTATTCACAAGCAATATGAGGGAAATCACACAGCTCCTGATGGCGTTCTAAAGCCACTTTTTAAATAAGGGATGGCAGATTGCATATAACAAAGAGGCGCTAGCCAGATCACAAGTTCATGTTGCCCGAGCAAGATGGCTGCAAAAACGACAACAAACGCCATCACTCCTGGTAAAATCTGCAAAAGCCTCCAATTGAAACTTTGTTTCTTCTGTTCAGTTTTTAACCCTCTCCTCCCTAACATCCGCTTTGCTAAATAGGGTACAAGAGAACACGTAAACCCTACGAGAGAGAAAAGATATGTATACCTAACAGTATCAATAATTGGCGGGCGCTCATTGAACCAGCCAACCATTACGCTGGTCATTATTACAGCAAAGGGTAGTAATACGGAGATAAGGCTGAACAGCATCCTAATCCGCATCAGGGTAGCCTTCTTCCCGCTATTGCTCTTGATCTTATCAGTATAACAATACCACATGAACGCTAGGCATAACACCTGCAGGTTCATCAAGATTTCCCACACCCATCGGCCGCGCTTAACCGGCTCCCCCACTTCATCAAATTGATAATATGGGTAAGCGATAATCCCAAGCACTACACCCGTGATTATAAGTGCAGCAGCTCCAAACAATGAACGACCATCAGTGACACGCATACCTAACTGTATGCGATTTACCCGTTGCCTGCCACCAAGAAAACTAAGACACCCGCCTTATTCAGCCGCTATAATCGCTTGGCTTCGGCTAAATGCTTTATATAAAAATGGCATAGCGGCTTGTAAGTAAAACAATGTAGGTATGATAAAATAATACTCTCTGGCGGTACCAAACGCATCTAGAGCAATTACTAGTACACCTATCAGAGCAGGAAATATCGACAATACCGAGCGAGGTTTGGCATACTTTAATAGTTGAAAAAACTGAAGCTCAGGATGCTTCGTCTTAAGTGCCAAAACTTTAGGAATGGAAGCTGAAAGAACCCA
>JBFOLV010000226.1:0-2661 GCA_040830325.1 Kordiimonas sp.
CATCTTATATCGTTTTGCCGGTAGTGCCGGAGTAGCGCTGGAATTCGGTGCCTATATTAGAAGAGAAACAGGCGGGTAGTCTGGACCATGTGTGGGTTTATGTGGCCTGATCTACCAGTGGGAGACCTCATCCGCTAGAAGATCAAAAACAATGCGGATACGTTTGTTGGTTTTCAGTTCGCGGTGTGATGCCAGCCATATGGGAAACATAAAAGGGTCTGTGTCGCCTAGCACCTTTTCCATGTTTGGCTCAAGTTTGCCTATGTTCTCTTCAATAATGCCAATGCCAAGGCCGCGTTTTGCCATTTCCCAGTGCACAATATGGTTTTTGGCAAGGACGGAGAAATTTTTTCTGGTTACGGTGAGGCCCCGCTCTTTTAGGCCGTTAAGAAATGCGTCCGTTTGGTCAAAGCCAATGAAAGGTAATTTGCTGAAATCCTCAATGGTTTTTGGGTTGTCATATTGTTTGAGAAAGTCCGTGGTCGCGTATAGGCATGCTGGAGAGTCTTTGATTTTTTTGGCTATTAGGTCCGGTTCGGTGGGGCGGAAATTTCTGATGGCAATGTCAGCTTCTCGTTGCAGCAGATCGCTAGGTGTATCGACCGCAACAATATTGAGGGTGATGCCGGGCGCTACTTTTTTAAGGCGACTAACAAAGTGGTGCATAAGGTAAGCCCCGACAGATTCACTGACGGAGATTCCCACAGTACCCTCGATATCTTGAGATTGCCCTGTGGCCGCAAGTGAGACGTGGCTGGCGGCTTCAGCCATGGCATTCACATACTCAACGAGTTCCTGCCCGCAGGGTGTTAATGTCAGGCCCCGGCCAAGTCTTTCAAACAATATTACACCCAGTGTTTCTTCAAGGGCGCGAACTTGTCGCCCTAAAGTTGGTTGGGTGAGGTCCAATTTCTTTGCAGCAGCGGAAAACGACCCCTCTTCCGCCGTAACAAGAAAGGTGCGTGCCTGGTTCCAGTCAAAATCTATAGCTCTTAAATCCATGCGTATATGCATAGCATATGTGCATGGATGCACAAAAGAGATTGTTTTGACGGATTTTAGTAAAATCAAAAATTCCTCTGAAAATGGCTTATTTTATAGATGTTTGTGTAATTTTATTCTCCTTAATTTCACAAATATAGTTAATGGGGGCTAAAGAGGTGCCAGAGTTAAGGTAAACAAATTTTTAAGGTATTGCTTCTTAGATGCTGGGCGGGGTCTGATTATTAGGAGAGGGGTTCTAATGCCAGCTAGTAAATATTTATCCAAACTTTCATCGAGCTGTTCTATTGCAATCTTGGCGGGTTTAACTGTACCGCTTTCCGCCCAAGAAGAAGATGCTGAAGAGTGGTCAAGCGCTCTGTTTGAGGAGATCATAATTACGGCACAAAAACGGGAGCAGGACCCACAAGATGTTGGGATTTCTACTTCTGTTTTAACTGGTGACCAAATGCAAAGGTATGGCTTTACCCGGTCAGAGGAGGTCACGGCATTCGCACCTGGTGTCAGTACTGTCCAGCCTAATGGTGAAGCAAACTATGCTGTTGCCATGAGGGGCGTTGCAAACAGTGACTTTACGACAAATGTAGAAAGCCCAATCGCGATATATGTTGATGAGGTTTACATAAGCCAAATGTCGGGGGCAGGCTTTCTGCTTTTTGACACTGAACGCGTAGAGATGCTTAGGGGGCCGCAAGGCACCCTCTTTGGTAGAAATGCGACAGGTGGCCTTGTTCACTATATCACCGCAAAGCCAAAAGCGGAGTTCGGTGGCTACAGTAATATCTCATATGGCAGTTTTAACCGTGTGAAGATAGACGGTGCATTTAATCTGCCTATTTCAGAAACCTTGGCTGCGCGTGTTTCTGTTGCTACCCAACAGGGTGATGGTTATGTCACGAACCGTATCAGGCCAGATGCTAAGTTGAACAATGCAAATGACTTTGCTGGTCGCTTTCAGTTGCATTTCACGCCGAGTGACACCTTCGATATACTCTTAAATGCTCGTTACGGTTCTCAGGATATACGGACTGGTTTTTTCTCGTATGTGTCGGCAATCAACCCGGATTCCACACCAACACCGGGACAGGCGAATAGTAACCTTGGTGGATATGTCGATAATGACGGTGACGTTAATGCGGGTGATTTTGATTTCCCAGGAAGAAACAAGCTTAAAACCAAGGGGTTTACCGGAACAGTTAACTGGGATTTTGATGATATCCAACTAACCAGTATTACTGATTATCAGGAAGTGACACGGGACTATATAGAGGATTCCGATGCGACACCGGTGAATTACTTCAACTTCTTCTTAACCACAGATGTGGAGCAATTTTCTGAGGAACTACGCTTGTCTGGCGGGGATGAAGATTTCAACTGGGTTACTGGTTTCTATTATCTGAACCTAAAAATAAACGATTCAAATGGGATATATAGTCCTGGTTGGTTCGAGGACTTTTTACCTATTGCCTTTGGCGTCACCCCTGCGGAGCTAGGTGGTACAAATGGCCTCTTCAATCCATATACTACTGATACGTCTAGTTGGTCTGTGTTTGCGCAGGCAACATATGCGTTAACTGAACAGGTTTCGCTGACTGGTGGCTTCCGTTGGATCAACGAAAACAAGAAACATAGATACCGCGATGTTTTAGTGATTTTCCC
>JBFOLV010000227.1:0-2239 GCA_040830325.1 Kordiimonas sp.
TGATCTTGTACAAGATAATCACTCTTTTTCCAAAGATGTTGGTGTTATCCGTGGTTTACATTTTCAGCTACCACCACATGCACAAGGCAAACTTGTTCGTGTACCAAACGGCCGTGTACTTGATGTTGTTGTTGACCTACGGGCAGGTTCACCCACATACGGCCAACATCTTGGTGTAGAATTATCCGGCGAGAATTGGCAACAGCTTTGGGTGCCTGCTGGGTTTGCTCATGGCTTTTGTACACTCGTTCCAAATACAGAGTTTTGCTACAAGGTTAGCAGCTACTACGCGCCTGAGCATGATAGCGGCATTAAATTTGATGACCCTGACCTAGCAATCGACTGGCCAGTGGCAAAAGATCAAATAACTGTATCCGGCAAGGATGCCACTCTAGGCTCCTTCAAAGACTTTGTTTCACCTTTCGAATACACAGATAGCTAGGGGGCTCTCATGAAAATTATCGTAACCGGCGGCGCCGGATTTATTGGCTCTGCCGTTTGTCGTCACTTGGTGAAAGATTTGGGACATACCGCTATCAATGTAGACAAACTTACATACGCAGGTAACTTGTCCACGCTTAAGGAAATTGAAGATAGCCCCAACTATCATTTTGAAAAAGTTGATATCTGTGACCGCGCTGCTCTTGATGAAGTATTTGCCAAACATCAACCAGACGCTGTGATGCATTTGGCCGCAGAAAGCCATGTGGACCGTTCAATCACTGGTGCAGCAGACTTTATTCAAACTAATATCATCGGCACCTTCAACCTTCTCGAGGTTTCTCGCGCATATTGGTTAGGGCTTATGCCTGCTGATAAGGAAAGTTTTCGCTTCCTTAATGTCTCAACCGACGAAGTATATGGCAGCTTAGGTGCAGATGGTTTGTTCGAAGAAACAACGCCCTATGATCCAAGCTCACCATACTCTGCCTCCAAAGCGTCCGCTGATCATCTTGCAAATGCTTGGTTTGAAACATATGGCTTCCCCGCGGTCATCAGCAATTGCTCCAACAACTACGGCCCCTATCACCTTCCTGAAAAACTAATACCACTGGTGATCTTGAATGCGCTCGATGGACAGCCTCTTCCCATCTACGGCGATGGTAGTAACGTTAGAGATTGGCTCTATGTGGACGACCACGCCAAAGCCCTTTTCACTATTCTGACCAAGGGGCGATTGGGTCAAAAATACAATGTGGGTGGCAGAAATGAGCGCACCAACCTAGAGGTTGTTGAACGTATTTGTGCCATCTTAGACGAAGTACGGCCTAAAAACAGCCCTTACGCAGACCAGATCACCTATGTAACAGACCGCCCCGGCCACGATGCTCGCTATGCCATAGACGCAACGAAGTTAGAGAATGAACTAGGCTGGAAGGCCGAAGAGAACTTCGATACAGGCATTGAAAAAACTATCAAATGGTACCTCGGCAATGAATGGTGGTGGGGTCCTCTCCGTGAACATGCAGCGGAGCGCAAAGGCGTTCTTAAAGGCAAATAAAGAAATGCGTATTTTTGTTGCAGGTGCTACCGGTCAAGTGGCTTTATCCCTAAAGCATGCTGTGCTTGGCAGTGATATTGAGTTAGTAACGGCAGGTAGACCTGACTTTGATTTGACAGACGCAAACAGTATGCGTGCCACAATCGATGCGTTTGAGCCAACAGCTATTGTTAACGCTGCAGCTTACACGGCCGTTGATGCCGCTGAATCTGATGAGGCCACCGCAAATGCCGTAAATTCAACCGGCGCAGCTGCGCTTGCAGATATTGCGGCAGAACTAGATGTACCCTTCATTCATGTTTCCACAGATTATGTATTCAGTGGTAACAAAAATGGGTCATACACAGAGAATGACTCTGTTGCCCCAACAGGCGCATACGGTCGCAGCAAGCTTGCTGGCGAACTGAATGTCATGCTGAAGAATCCAAACAGCATTATTCTCCGCACAGCATGGGTATACAGTCCCTACGGGAAAAACTTCCTGAAAACGATGCTTACACTAGCGGAAACCCGCAATGAGCTTGGTGTCGTGTCTGATCAGACGGGTAACCCAACTTACGCGCCGGATATTGCGGACGCTATCCTACATATTCTTGAAGGCATAGAAGAAGAAGGCTGGTATGATGAATATGCTGGCGTTTACCATCTGGTTGGTAGCGGCGACACGAGCTGGCATGATTTCGCATCTGAAATATTTAAGTTTGGCGGCGAACAGGGTCACCCTGTACCAAAATTAAA
>JBFOLV010000228.1:0-3342 GCA_040830325.1 Kordiimonas sp.
CATCAATTTTGTACCCAGCCCGAAGTTTATGTGCAAGTGCAATGATGTTGGGTAATTCAAGGGTGCCATCCACTTGACTGTGGGACGCTAGTATTTGCTCAAGAAGGGTAGAGCCAGCGCGGGGCAAACCGACAATGAAGATCGGGTCTGATGCTTGGTGCCCGGTTCCGTAATTGCGTTCGAATAACTCTTTGCTGCAGCTTTTAGCCAGTGCGGCGAATTCTTCATCCATTTGGTCTGCACTGTAGCGGCACTGTTTTAATTTTAGGTCGTTACCACGTTTATAATAAGTGAAGGATTGCTCGTAATCCTTTCTGTCCTCATATGCCTTGCCAAGCGCAAAACAAAATTGAATTCGGCTGCTATAGTTTAAGTCACGGCTGTCTTCAGCACTGAGCATTGATTGAAGCTCAGTATCTGTGAATTGGTAGGTTTTGAGGTTTGCAAGCGCGTGATATGCGTCAGCATAGAGCGACGACGACGCATATGCGCTCCTGTAGCTGTCAACAGCATCATCATGGTGCCCGATTGTTTTTAGTACGTGCCCTTTTGAAGTGAGTGTGGCTGGGTCATTGGGAAGTTTCTTGAGCACGTGATTGAAGGTTTCTAAAGCCTCATCGAGCAAGTTAGCTTGCAGGCACTCGATGGCATAATGTGATAAAAATACCGGGTTTTCTGGATCTTGCCCGAGCAGATGTTTCGCTTGCTTGAGCGCTGCTTCGAAATTCTGACGTTTTCTGAGTACAGCGATATGATCAAGCCGAACCTGAACATTGGTAGGATCGAAGGTAAGGGCGCTTTCCAGCAGAAAGTCAGCTTCTTCGAGGGAACCTAGACGAGCGCCCAAGTCTGCAAGCAAGCGCATCGCTTCAATATGATGTGGGTTTGCTTTAAGAAACCGGCGACATAATGCTTCTGCCTTCAGTAAGTTACCCTCATGAATGAAATTGCTAACCGCGAGCAGTTCGCGGGGCAGGGCAGTTAGGCGATCAGCCTGAGCTTTTGCTTGCTTTGCTTCTTCATGTGCGCCGTTTGATGAAAGCAATTCGCTAAGTTTGCGCCAACTGGCTTCAAGGGCGGGGTTGCAGTTGCAGGCCAAACGGAATGCGCTTATTGCCTGCTCTTTTTTGCTCCCAGCAAGGTATAGGTGCCCCTCCTCCTGAAAGGCTCGGCCAAATTCAGGCTCTAAGACTTTGATTTTTTGAAGGACAGCGAAAGAGTCAGTATGCTCACCTTTATAGCGTAAGCAAACCGCTTTCATATACAGCGCCTCAATATGATCTGGAGTGGCGCTTAGAATAGACGCTAATGAGGAAAGCGCCGGTTCAAACTGCCCCTTATATATATTGCTCTGCACATCCCTGAGGGAGAGTGCGATGCTTTTACTGTCCATGTTCCCCCGCGCGAATAAAAAAGGCGCCATAGTTGACGCCTTTTATTAGCTTAAGTTGGGCCGGTTCGCCAGCCTAGTAATCTACAGAGAAGCGGATACCAAAGGTGCGCGGCCTGTTGGTTGCTATGCGTTCTCGGTCAAATATCAGGTTGTTATTCAGTTGCGCCCGCTCATCAGTAAGGTTTTCACCAAATACCTCTAGGGACCAGTTTTCCTTGGTGAAACCAACGGCTAAGCCCATCAGGAAGTAGCTGTCCTGCACCGCACGGTTGATCAGGACAATGTCACCGTATGAAGATGCCGAGTAAGCAATGGAAGGCTGAATATGCGCTAGCACTTCATCCATTGCTTCCCACTCATAGCGAGCGCGGAGATTACCTTGGAAGGACGGCGCATACGATAAGTCTTCTCCCGGTGCGGCGATTGCAACACTGGCTCCAACCAATTCCTTAATCTCAGTATCCAAAAGCGAGAAGGCGCCTGATATGGTTAAGCCCGGTACGCTTTGTGGTACCCAGGTGATATCTCCTTCAATGCCTTTAATCTCTGCGTCTGCCGCATTATCAGAGAAGAATAGGTTGGTGACTGTCGGGTCAAAGATGGTGGTTTGTAAATCACTGATTTTTACATAGAAGGCGCTACCATTAAAACGCATTGAGTTGTCAAAAAGGTCCAGTTTCCAACCAAATTCATAGTTGGTAACTTCGTCGGTTCTAACAACAGCGGGGACGGCACCACCCCCGGCACCAGCAGGCCGGTTAGGCAATCCCGGTCTGAAACCTTCTGAATAATTCACATAAAGAAGCGTATTTTCATTGGGTGTCCAAGACAGGTTGAACTTGAACACAAAACCTTCGGCTTCTGCCCCTTCGGGTACAGATACACCGTTGATCACTTGCGTACCGTCAAACTGTGTATCGAGGTTTGTGCCAAAGGCGTTTACATCTTCACCGCCAAAGTTGAAGAAGGATGAGTTGGCGCTACCCTTGAGGCGCACGTCAACATCATGCCACCGCACACCACCCGTTAGGGACAATGTATCTGGGACCAAGTCATAGGTGACTTCGCCAAATAGACCAACCTGCTTATCTGTGCGGGTAATGTCGTTAAAGAAAATTACCCCAAGTGGCCGCGGGTTAGGGTCACTAACAGAAGACCCTGGAAGGGCACCGTTTTGCGGCCAGCCAAATACGCCCGGCGTGAAGCTTTCAGCAAACTGGGAACCCGGATACGTGAAGTTGTTACGCTCAACCAGTGTTTGATTGCTGTAGAAACCACCGAACGTGGCACGAAGGCGGTTGTCTGACGGTGTCGTGAAACGTAGTTCGTGCGTGAAAACCTCAGTCTCCGTTTCTGAATCAACAAACAGGTTGGGCGCCTGACATGTGCCGGACGGCGCAGCGTCCCCCGGATAAGAAACAGAGGCATCACAAATATAATAAGGTAGATACTGTCCAACAAAGAGATAGTCCGTGTAATCAACGGTTTGGTCAGTGTCTCGGTTCAGGAATGCGCCAGCATAAACCACGTCAAGCATGCCGAGGCGGCCTTCGACCGTCCAGGCTGTGTTGTCAAAGTCATCAACAACTTCGTCCGGTGAATAACGTTGCACCGACAGCTCATCGGGGTCATCTAATTCAGGGTCATAGAAGAATACACCATCTGAATCGATGCGCTGGCGTGTATGGCTCGCGTTCACTGTCCAGTCGTCATTCATATCGAGCGAAGCACTAACGCGGAAGCCTGTATAGGAAGCGTCATTGAAGTTTTCTTCAACCAGTGCCTGATTGCTCGCCTCTAGGAACCGAACACCGGACATATCTGAGCCAGCCTGAAAGCCGTCAGATGTGGGTATGCCGTTCGGGCGCGGGGTGGACGATGCAAAACGTGCGCTTTCAGCAGCGGTAATGGTGCCGGGCACATTGTCTATGTAACCACCTTGGTTGTCG
>JBFOLV010000229.1:0-3846 GCA_040830325.1 Kordiimonas sp.
AAGTGGTGAAAACAACTTCGGCATAATGTAGAAGCCTTGCTGTCTAGGTTGCTGTTTAAGGCCATAACCATGCAGCCCCTCTAACACCACTTGAATCGCCGTGTTGTGCCTGTTTGAAACTTGTTCTACAGCGATTTGACATAATATAAGGTGTCACAAGATCTGGAAGTTCTGAATATATCCTATCGATATTGGATAAACCGCCGCCAAAAACGATGCATTCTGGGTCAATAATATTGATAACTTGGCCTATTGACTGAGCAAGTCGAGATAGAAAGCGATCAATTGTTAATCTTGTTTTTGTGTTATTAAGACTGGCAATTTCGGCGGCAGTCAAACTCTCACCAGTATTGATTTGGTGATCGCGAGCGAGTGCTGGTCCAGATATCCAGCTTTCAATGCACGCTGTTCGCCCACAGTAGCACTGTTGGGCAGGTGTGCTGTCAATTATTAGAGGGTTATGTCCCCATTCACCTGTTAGCGCGTTGGGCCCACTCAGTAATGATTTGTCGAAGACCAAGCCGCCACCTACGCCCGTCCCGAGTATAACACCAAAAACTGATTTATACTCGCGTGCAGCACCATCAGTAGCTTCTGAGAGAGCAAAGCAATCTGCATCATTTGCGATTCTAATCGGCCTTCGTAAGTGTTCAGTAAGGTCTGAAAGAAGGTTCTTGCCATTCAAACATGTAGAATTTGAATTTTGAATTAAACCTGTATCTGGAGAAATAGAGCCGGGAGTACCAAAACCTATGGATCGGGCTGTGCCGAAGCTATGTTCGACGTCACGGACTAAATCAGTTATTGACATTAGGAGGGCATTATAATCATGGGCAGGAGTGTTTTTTCGCATACGACCAAGTTCATTGCCATCATCTGCTAAGGCCAATGCCTCGATTTTTGTGCCGCCAAGATCAACCCCAATTCGCATCTTACATATCCATGTTTTTTATAAGATTATCTTTGATTTCCACCCAACTTTCATATCGGACATGTGCGTCCGCTGCTTTCGGAATAAAGCTAGAAAGGCGAGGATCTGCAATGAAATGTATTCGGTGCGTGTCAGGGCTATGGCTCGCTACAGAGGTATGATTTGGTGGTAAATCATCTATAAAGTTAGTCCCCTGACAAATTTTGTCAGCTATGGTTTTCACCATTGGGCCTTTTGAGCCTTTGTTGGCAATAACAGGGTAGTTCATACCCAAGTTTTTTAAACTTCTCTCCCGTCGATCTCTGCATCTTTCAGGTACATTGCTCAAGACGAGAATGTTAAAATACTCGGATAGTACAGCAAGAGAGTCCGCTGCACTTTCTACTGCTGGAATATCATCCACACACTCGTCGAAGAAGTCAGATATTAAACCTTTAACTGTCGCTTGATCTGCTGCTTGGCCGCTGCCTTGTTTGTAGATGTTTCCCAAAAGTTGAAAGCTCTCAAGTTTGAGATCGTATCCTTTCGTTGGAAAAAAGGTTTCCATTCGTTCAACAAAACGAAGCAAAACTTCATCTGCGTCCACAATTAGGGCAGGGCGAGATGAGTCGAGTGACTTGATGATTTGTTCTGCGATGTTACCACTCATGTCCCGCTCCTCCCCCTAAGGATCGCCATGCTATGGCAATATTTTCAGGCTTCTCACCGGCATGGTCACTGAAGGCAAGCAGGTCAGGCTCATGTGAAAGCAAGAATTCTAATACACTCGCCAAAAAATCGGTTTCTTCAATGCGTTTGCGCATATCGTCTGCGTCCATCCCTGTTAGCGCTAGAAAACGGTCTCTGAACTGATCCTCAGATAGAATAAAGCCTAGTGCATTTAGGGCTAAAGTTGCTGCATTTTCTTGCTGCATGAAGAATACCTGTTTTGTTAACACTTTCCCTATTTATTCAGAGTATGATCGATTTGGGAACGATGTTTTGAAGACTGATTATGAGAAAAATGTAAAAAAAATGAATTAAAGCCCTAGACGGTCTTGTTTTTTTAACATTTTCGCGCCTATTATTTAATGGGGATAACGCTGGGTAATTATAGTTAAGGCTATTAATATACAAGGGCCGGGAACCATATGAGTAAAAAGATCCTGATTGTCGAAGATAACGAATTGAATATGAAGTTGTTTTGCGACCTTCTTGAAGCTCACGAATATGAGACTATTCAAACCCGCGATGGGATGGCAGCGCTTGATCTAGCGCGTGATCATGAGCCTGATCTTATTCTAATGGATATCCAATTACCTGAAGTGTCAGGACTTGAAGTTACAAAGTGGCTCAAAGAGGATGAAGACCTTCGTAAAATTCCCGTGGTTGCCGTTACAGCCTTTGCAATGAAAGGTGATGAGGAAAAGATCAGAGAAGGTGGGTGCGAAGCATACATCGCGAAGCCAATATCTGTTGGACATTTCCTTGAAACGGTTAAGCAGTTCGCAGGGTAACTCGCCATGACAGCTAGAGTGCTGGTGGTGGACGATGTTCCGCCAAATGTAAAACTCTTAGAAGCTAAGCTGATGAGTGAGTATTTTGATGTACTCACGGCGTACAGTGGGCCTGAAGCATTAGATGTTATAAGCCGTGAACATCCAGATATTATTCTCTTAGATGTAATGATGCCCGGCATGGACGGCTTTGAGGTCTGTCGTCGGATTAAGGCTGATCCAGCTACAGCACACATACCTGTGGTTATGGTAACAGCTCTTGATCAGCCGTCTGACAGAGTCGCTGGCTTGGAAGCTGGTGCGGATGACTTTTTAACGAAACCTGTACAGGACCTCGCTTTATTTGCGCGAGTTCGTTCCTTAGTTCGCCTCAAAGTTATGATGGATGAATTACGTAACCGCGAGGCCACCGGAGCGAACCTGGGCTGGGAAAACGAAGAAGAAATTGTCGTTGATGTTGATGTCCCAACGGACGGTTCTATTCTTATCGTTGATGAGCAAGAACGCGTTATGGAGCGTATTGCTCGTGCACTTGAGGGTGTTGGTGAGCTCACCTTTATTGCAGGGGGTGATGACGCGGCTGAACGTGCGCGAGAGAAAAATTTCGACCTGATTATTGTGTCTTTAACGATGCGAAATACAGACGGTCTTAGAGTCTGTTCTAAGTTGCGTAGCTTTGAACAAACGCGGCATGTGCCCATTCTTGTAATGGTAGATGACGGCAATACAAAATTGCTTGTGCGTGCCCTTGAGATGGGGGTGAACGACTATGTGGTTCGACCAGTGGACCGGATGGAGTTTCTCGCACGCGTCAAGACACAGCTGAAGCGTAAACGATATGCAGACCGATTGTGGGAGAACTTCCATCTTTCCATGCAGCTTGCTACGACGGACGCCGTAACAGGGCTATACAATCGCCATTATTTAACCAGTCATATGGAAACACGCCTGGAAGCGGCGCAGCGTAGCGGTAAGCCTCTGTCTGTAATGATGATGGATATTGATCACTTTAAGCAAGTAAACGATACGCACGGCCACGCGGCAGGGGACTTGGTTCTAAAGGAATTTGCAAATCGTATCGGTAAGAATATCCGCGGAGTAGATTTGGCGGCTAGATACGGCGGTGAAGAATTTGTGGTGATGATGCCTGAGACGCCTACCGACTGGGCATATATGATTGCAGACCGTTTAAGGCAGGAAGTATCAGAAAACCCATTTGAAATTGGTGCAGCGTCTGGTCCAATTCACATATCTGTTTCCATCGGTGTTTCTACGAGTCGGGATGGCATGCCGCCTTCTGTACTGTTAGAGGAAGCCGATAAAGCACTGTATGAAGCAAAAGAAACAGGTCGTAACAAAGTGATCATAGCTGACGCGGAATAAGCAGCACTTAGCTAGAAAATAAAGACAGAATACTGG
>JBFOLV010000230.1:0-6154 GCA_040830325.1 Kordiimonas sp.
ACTTCAATTTTCTTTGGGTCATCAAGGAACTGCTTGGTCAAACGTTGAATTACCGGCGGCATGGTTGCTGAGAAGAAAAGCGTCTGGTGTTTCTTGGTGATACGCTCGCAGATTTTCTCAACATCTGGGATAAAGCCCATGTCAAGCATGCGGTCAGCTTCGTCTACCACAAGAATATCAATGCCATTCAGTAGTAGTTTACCTCGCTCAAAATGGTCAAGAAGGCGGCCAGGTGTGGCTATAAGGACATCAACACCACGGTCTAGCGCCTTTTCTTGGTCCGCAAAGTTAACGCCGCCGATGAGTAGGGCCATTGAAAGTTTATGGTTCTTACCATATTTTTCGAAGCTCTCTGCCACCTGAGCAGCAAGTTCCCTTGTAGGCTCCAAGATAAGAGACCGGGGCATACGAGCGCGCGCCCGACCTTCAGAAAGAATATCGATCATTGGTAGCGTAAAAGAGGCTGTTTTACCGGTACCTGTTTGTGCAATACCCAAAACATCGCGGCCCATCAAAACTTGAGGGATAGCTTGTCCCTGAATAGGGGTAGGTTCACTATATCCAGCATCTGCTACAGCTGATAAAGTCGGATCACTCAGTCCAAGGCGGTCAAAACCCATTCAAAGTCTACCATTTTTTCCACAATACAATTGAGGCGGCAGCATAGGTGCCAAGTCCTGAATGTCAATGAATGATTAGTTTTGCGGTCTGAAATGGTCGGCGAGGATTTATTCACCGATGCATTGAAGTGACATATGCCACTCCAAAGCATTCTTTAGCTTAAATGTCTAGGTTATCGATATCAGCTGCATTATCGCGAATGAACTCAAAGCGTTTTTCTGGCTTTTTACCCATCAAATCGTCGACGAGCTGCGTAATCTCTGCTCGCTCCCCGTATTCAGGAGGCAATGTAACGCGCAATAACGTGCGGTTTTCCGGTGCCATAGTTGTTTCTTTTAGTTGAGCCGGCGGCATTTCCCCAAGGCCTTTAAAGCGGCTAATTTCCACTTTGCTTTTGCCGGAAAATTCCGTTGCCATAAGCTCATCTTTATGTTCGTCGTCCCGGGCATAAAAAACCTTGCCGCCTTTGGCCAGTCTATAAAGTGGGGGTTGTGCTAAATATAGGCGGCCATCTCTGACAAGTTGAGGCATCTCCTGGAAAAAGAAAGTCATTAGCAGTGTGGCAATGTGAGCGCCGTCTACATCCGCATCACACATGATAATGATTTTTTCATACCTTAGAGCTTCGCCATCATAATGATCTCGTGTTCCGCATCCTAAAGCTAGAATGAGGTCTTTGACCTCTTGGTTCGCCGCAATTTTATCACGGGTTGCAGAGGCCACGTTCAATATCTTACCGCGGATTGGTAGAATGGCTTGGGTTTTACGGTTGCGAGCTTGTTTTGCAGATCCCCCTGCTGAGTCACCCTCCACGATGTATATTTCTGTGTCTTCCGGGTCAGCGCTCGAGCAATCGGTCAATTTACCAGGCAGACGAAGTTTGCGCTTCCCGACCGCCGTAGCACGCTTAATTTCACGCTCTTGCTTGCGGCGTAGTCGTTCATCAAGGCGTTCTAATGCCCAAGTGAGAAGGCTATTCGCTCGGTCAGGATGATCGGCAAGCCAGTGATCGAAAGCATCTCTTACCGCATTTTCTGTAAACCGGTGAGCATCAAGCGTGGAAAGTTTGTCTTTTGTTTGCCCTTGAAATTGTGGATCACGGATGAAGACGGATAACATAGCGCATGATGATCCGCAGATATCATCTGCGGTTAGCTGTGCTGCCTTTTTATTGCTGGTAAGCTCACCGTATGTTTTTAATCCCTTTAGAAGCGCTGACCTTAGGCCATTTTCGTGTGTCCCGCCTTGCGGGGTAGGGATGGTGTTACAGTAACTGTTGCAAAAACCGTCGCCAAACTCCGGCCAATGAAGGGCCCATTCTACTTGACCGTTTTCATCTGGAAATTTCACAAACCCCGAAAAAGGTTCTTCGGTGACACATGTTCTTTTCTTGAGCGTTTCTTGCAGATAATCAGAAAGGCCACCGGGGAAGTGTAGAGTTGCTTCCGTAGGTGTCTGGTCATCTTCTGAGATAAGCTCCGGTGCACACTTGAAGCGAATTTCGACGCCTCTGAAGAGATAGGCTTTCGAGCGCGCCATTTTGTACAGGCGGGAAGGCTTAAGTTTTAATTTCTTACCAAAAATCTCATGATCAGGTAGGAAGGTCACTTTTGTTCCACGCCTATTTTGAACTGGCCCAAGATTTTCAAGTGCTTTCGTGACCTTGCCGCGAGAGTACTCTTGTCGCCATGCGTTTCTGTCACGGGCAACTTCCACACTCATAGATTCACTGAGGGCATTTACTACAGATATCCCAACCCCATGTAAGCCACCAGAAGTAGCATAGGCATCACTGCTAAACTTACCACCAGAGTGTAGGGTGGTCATAATCACTTCTAATGCTGATTTGCCAGGATATTTAGGGTGAGGGTCGGTCGGAATGCCACGTCCATTATCGCTTATGGATAGAGAACCATCCTCGTGCATAGATAGAACAATGCGATTCGCATGGCCAGCAACGGCCTCATCCATTGAGTTATCTAGAATTTCCGCAACTAGGTGGTGTAAGGCTCGTTCGTCGGTACCACCGATATACATGCCGGGGCGTTGCCTAACTGGCTCTAAACCCTCAAGAACTTCGATATCTTTAGCTGAATAGTCGGTTTTTGTTTGTTGTACTTCGAACAGATCGCTCATTAACCCCACCTTAAAATTGGCCCTCAGTAAGGGGAGTAAACTAGCAGCGCTCTTTCGTCAAGAATGTCAATATATAGTGGATAATATGTCACGGTGGCATATATTTTGTGGTATATTCTTGATTGAAGTCAATGTTTCCTGCTTTCTTAAACTGTTTGTTAAAGGGTTTAGTGGAAGCTGATCCTATTGATTGGGCAAAGGAAGGGAATGGCTATGATGAATTTTCAACCACTGAATTTGCTAAGACGCGCATTAGGTGTGGAATGGCCTCTGGCGCAGGAAGGTAGTGTGGCCGTCGGTGACAAGTATGCACAAACCGATGATGAACTTTCTGTATGGACGGTCGAACGTATTAGTGAGGTTCAGATGAGCCGTTTCCCTCTTGTAAGTCTATCCCGAGAGAATCACCCTCATCTTGTAAAAACTGTTTCTTTGGCTGCACTAGCTGATGGTGAGGACTTTCGCCCAGCGATGTGATGTTTTTCCAAGGCTTTTCTTCACTTAAAAACACCTTAAAGTTGTGCGTCTGATCAGTTGTACGCTTTGTGATATGTAACTTTCCTATCGGCCAGAAGTCATCAAAAATAATAGAAAATTTTACGACTTTAAGATGCTCTTTACTCATGGTGTGTTAAACGTGAATTCGACCTAGGCACACCAAGTAAGCGAGATGACATGATAAGACGGTTGGGCGTATTTACCTCTTTTTTTATATGGATATTCGCTTCTAATGTTGCCTTTCCTGTAGCTGAGAGATCGCAGGTATCAGAATTTAATGACAACCGATTTGTAATTGGTCGTATCAGTGCTCATCCCGATGCGGCACTAACTGATTTGCGCGCTATGTCATCATATTTGCGGACCGCACTTCCCGTTGGTGAGAAGATTGCGTTTGATGAGATTGTTGTTTCATCTCTAACGGAAATGGCTCCTTTGTTGCGCGATGGTATGGTTGACCTAATTTCCGAAACACCTATTGGTGCCGTCGAGCTTGAACAAAGAGTTGGTGCAGAAATAATTTTGCACGAATGGAAGAAGGGGGTTGCTCAATATGCGGGCTTGATCATTGTGCACCGCGACAGTGGTATTGGTTCACTTAGAGATTTGAGAGGGCGAGTTGTGGCCTTTGAAGATCCGGGTTCAACGAGTGGCTTTTTTATTCCAATGGCGGCGTTGAAGAAGGAAGGCATTAACACAGTTGAATTGACAAACCGGTATGATAGGCCCCCAGAGGATGTGCTGGGCTATGTTTTTGCGGGAGTTGAACTTAATATTGCTTCTTTGGTGGCAAGAAAGATTGTAGACGCCGGGGCCATAAGTGACCTTAACTGGAATGACTTAAAGGAAGTGCCGGCAGGTTTTAAAGAACGCCTCAATGTAATCTTTACTTCTGATTTTGTACCGCGCTCTACTGTGGTTGTCCGCCCGGGTCTTGCTGAAGGTGTGAAAGCCCAGTTAGTGGAGGCCTTTGTCGATATGCATAAAACTGAAGAAGGTGTTGCTGCGATGAAAAAGTATCATGGTGTTGCAAGGTATAAAAAAATTGAAGGCCAACTAGCTTCTCAGTTTAATAATGTGCGTACGCTACATCAGCGAATTCAAGGTTTTATCAAGTAGTTTGTTTAATTGCAGTTTCTATGATGAAGCGCTTTGGGGCCGGTTGTTTTGCTGGGTCGGGGCTATAAATATACGGCATAGCTATAAATATACGGCATAATTGAACGCGGCGTTACCGGCTAACCTATAGCTAGCAAACCTGCCAATAATGAGCTTGTTATGCAGTTAAATCTTGCAATACGAAGAAGTATTGAGAGGTGAGTTGTTTTAGTCGAACAGTTTATCGATGTCTTCTTGGGACTGGACTTCATCAGATTCTGCGGCATCATCAATGTCCAACGAGCCTACGAAGCTTGCTTCGTCTTCTATCTTACCATGCACAACTTGGTTCAGTTTGAGGAGAAGTTCCTGCGAATCTTTAACACGTTGGCGAATGAGATCACTTGCTGCACCAGATAAACCGCGTTCAGCGGCGTTGAGTGCACTAAGACCTGCAAGTGTCGACAGAATTAATGTGTCAATTTGCTTGCAAACAGCGGTAAAGGCGTTGCGGATTACAGCAGGGGCTTTTTCAAATGCCTCGATTGCCAGTTCTGTGTCTTGGAAACCGCTATCCTTAAAATGCTGTGCATAGTCTTTGGGTTGCCATTCTGCAGCATCCTCAATCATGTCAGGCATGTCTGGTATCATCTCAAGCAACATAACTATCTCGTTGTAATGATTGAGATAATCTGTCGCAAGGAAGCTCTCTGGATTGATATTGGCTGCCTCCAGTTTTGGCTGAAGGGCGGTCTGTTCCGCTGTGTACTCAATATGCATTCAAAGACACCTGTTTTACTAGCTACTAGTCATACTAAACTATAGTGCCAGCTTATATTTTAATACCATTATGAAAGTAAATACCGGAAAGGTTAACATCCACTAAAAAAAGGGCCTCAAGTGTGAGGCCCTTCCTAAATCTTTCAATGTAGTGAACGCTTATGCGCTGTAATACATGTCAAATTCAACTGGATGCGGTGTTAGCTCAAGCCGGTTAACTTCTTCCATTTTCAGATCAATGTATGCTGTAATTTGATCATCAGAGAATACATCGCCTTGTTTGAGGAACTCGCGATCAGCATCAAGGGCTTCAAGTGCCTCACGTAGTGAAGCCGCAACAGTTGGTACGCCAGCAAGCTCTTCTGGCGGAAGCGCGTACAAGTCTTTATCCATTGCTTCACCTGGGTGAATTTTGTTTTTGATGCCGTCAAGGCCTGCCATCAACATCGCAGCAAAAGCGTAATATGGGTTTGCTGTAGCGTCAGGGAAGCGAATTTCAACACGCTTTGCTTTCGGACTGGTGCCATAAGGAATACGACATGAAGCAGAGCGATTGCGAGCTGAATAAGCGAGAAGTACAGGGGCTTCAAAACCAGGAACCAACCGCTTGTAGCTGTTAGTTGATGGGTTCGTGAAGGCATTGATGGCTTTAGCGTGCTTAATAATACCGCCAATGTAATAGAGAGCAGTTTCCGATAAGTCAGCATAGCTGCCGCCGGCAAAAGTTGCGTCACCGTCTTTCCAGATGGACTGGTGAACGTGCATACCTGAACCATTGTCTTCAGCTACAGGCTTCGGCATGAATGTCGCAGTTTTACCGTATGTATGCGCTACTTGATGTACTGCATACTTATATACCTGAACGTTATCTGCTGTCGCGGTTAGTGTAGAGAAAAGCATGCCAAGCTCATGCTGAGATGCAGCCACCTCATGGTGGTGTTTATCCATTTTAAGGCCCATTTCTTTCATGACCTTAACCATCTCACCGCGTAGATCTACGCAGCTATCTACTGGCGCTACA
>JBFOLV010000231.1:0-2604 GCA_040830325.1 Kordiimonas sp.
AATTATCTACTTTTGCTATAGTAACGCCAGATTGCAGTAAATATTCGCTTAAAATCAATATTCAAATATAGTTTTGCTTGCATACATATCGAGGGTATGGATAAACCAACTAAAGAATTTAAAGGGACAAGGAGTATCTATCGTGAGCCCCACTGAAATCGCAAAATTGCAGTCATACCTGCAGGGCAAGTTTAACAACAACATGATTACTCTCAAAGCGCGCCCCAAGGCAAAAGACTCGGTGGAGATGTTGATTTCCGGAGAGTTCATCGGCGTAGCTTACCGCGATGAAGATGAAGGTGAAGTATCATACTCACTTAGCATCTGTGTTCTTGAAGAAGATCTGCCAGCTCAATAAATAGTGACCACTGACCCAGAAGGCTGAAGCTATGATGTATATTCTGGCCCTGCTGTTACCGCCACTTGCGCTCTTGTTGAGTGGTAAGCCATTTCAAGCTTTATTTAGTGCTGTTTTCTGGGTCCTTGCGTGGATATTAGCCATCTTTGGCGCCGGATTCATCGTTTGGGTGATCCTCGCTGCTCATGCAATCCTTGTTGTAAGAGACCGCAACACCCGCAAAATGATGGAAGATATCGCTCGGCAAAACCGAGACTAATCAGCGAGCTACAAATGACGGAGACGAGGTCCATGCTTCAATGTTTCCGCAATCGTTTCCAGCCCAACCTTTAACTGGCTCATTGTCCGCGGTGCGCCCACTGCAAGCCTAATAGCATTGGGTGGCACACCTTTGCCCACCCAAAATACATCCGCTGGTGAAACAACAATGTTTTTGTCTCTAAGAGCGCCAACTATTTGCGCAACTGTCCATGTGTCAGGCAGCTCTAACCAAGCAACCGTCGATCCCTCTCTGCAACGTACAGTATAATTCCCTAACACATAATCCAGTAACTCTCGCCGTTTGTTCGATTGCTGGGTCTTCACCTTGGCGATACGTTCCGCTTCACCGCTTTCAATAAGATATGCCATCAAGGCGGACGTAATGGGACTTGTTCCCCATATACTACCCCAGACAACGGTCTCAAGCCGGTCAAAGTATCGCTGTGGCGCTGTTAGAATGGCACGCCTTAATCCTCCCCCAATTATTTTGGACAGGCCAGCGATAAAAAAGACATTGTCAGGAATTAAACTCGCAATTGGCGTCGGTGCGGAAACAGCACACCTTGGGCGTGTCTCATCCTCGATGATCATCAGTCCATATTTGACAGCAACTTCTGCAATTGTTTCCCGCCGCTTTAAGGACATCTGCCCATTAGAGGGGTTTTGCAAAGAAGGCGTCATATAGGCCACCTTAATGCCATGCTTTTGGCAGGCCTCTTCCAAACTGTCCGGGGTTACCCCTTGTTCATCACACGTGAGTGCTGCGATTTTCAGCCCAAGAACGTCGCACACACCTCGTGCACCTGGGAAACAAAGCTCTTCCACGCCAACAGTGTCCCCTGCTGTGGTGGCTGTTGAAAAAGCTGAAAAAATACCATGCTGGGACCCCTCAGTTACCACCAACCTATCAGGGTGCATCCGCAAATCATAAGCACCCAGCCACTGGCTTGCGACTCCTCTGAAGTACTGACTGTGTGCAGGGTTATCATAATCAAGAAGCGTGGAAAAAATTTCATGGCCCGCAACCTTAGCCCACATGTCTTTCAAATCAGGATTATAAGCTTCTAGTGGTTCATCTAGGGATAAATCCAGTTTGTCAAAGTCTTTGCTGTCTTTGACAAATCTACCTGCTGATTGAAGAGAAGCTGGATGCAGAGCAAATGTGCCCCGGCCAACATAAGAAGCTACATGACCTTTTTCTTCAGCTACTTTGTAGGCCTTGGTGACTGTCCCGTGCGCCACCCCCAGCTGATAAGCTAGTTCTCGTTGCGGTGGCAACTTATCCCCAGGCAACAAACGGCCATCCGCAATAGCTGCAGATATTTCCCCAACAATGTCCATGTAGCCTTTCGGCGAGCCTTCAATGAGCATAGATGCACCTATATCAATATACATTGTATCTATTACAATATTTAAATTGTAATAGATATCGATAATACATAGCTATGTTTTCCAACAAATGCAAATGATGGAGATTAAAGCTATGAGTGATCTCAATGATCTTTTCGAGCAAACCAAAAGTGTCGCTCTCGATTATCTTGAAACACTGCATGAGCGCCCAGTGATGCCTGAGCAGGCTGCTATTCAAGGCCTAGAACAGTTTAAAGAGCCAATGCCTGATAGTGGCTCCCCGGCAAAAGAGGTGATCTCCAAATTACATCAACATGGTTCACCTGCAACTGTGGCTACACAAGGTGGACGCTTTTACGGCTTCGTACAGGGCAGTTCGCTTCCTGTATCAGTAGCTGCAAACTGGCTCGCAACAGCTTGGGACCAAAATGCAGGGACGTGGGTTCTCTCACCTGTCGCCGCCGAGCTTGAGAATGTTGCTTCCGATTGGCTTCTCGACATTTTTGACCTACCCAGAGACGCGACAATCGGGTTTGTTACAGGGGCAACGATGGCGGAGTTTTCGTCCTTTGCAGCAGCCCGTCATGCCCTTCTAGGGCGTTTGGGATATGATCTGAAAAAACAGGGCCTGAGAA
>JBFOLV010000232.1:0-4264 GCA_040830325.1 Kordiimonas sp.
AAAAAGAGCGAGCTCTATACATATGACGCCATTGAGATGATCACACAGTACCTAGGCCTTATCGTCGACGAAAAACTCCTAAAATTCGTCGCAGCGAGAGAAAGTGGTGAAGAGGCGGATCTCACCGAAATCACAGACATTCTACTCGTTATGGACCGCCTACTTTTATCTCACCCCAACAGAAACCTCAAAGACTGGCTTACCTTCGCCCGTAAGTGGGGGAATTCTGAAGAAGAACAAAATTATTATGAATCCAACGCCCGTCGATTGCTAACAACCTGGGGCGGCGACCCTGTCAATGACTATGCAGGCCGTGTTTGGAGCGGATTAATCCGCGATTACTATGTTCCCAGATGGCACACATATCATGCAGACGCCTCAGCTGATCCTAAAACTAATATGCGTCAGTGGGAGGAAAACTGGGTTATGGCTTCCGGAGTTTCTAATGCAACGCCTTATGCCGATCCTGTCGCCGTGGCGATCGAAATGTTCAAAAAACATCACCCTAATCCAGAGAAAAAGACGTCCTAACGAACTATCAGCAGAATTTTCTAAGAGGGCTCGCAACATCGCCCTCTCTCCCTCCCCCGGAGTTAACACTCCGGGGATTTTTTTGGAAAACAATGGGGCGAAAGACTTCCCTACACCTGTTACTAGGGGGCTACTCCAGTGCTTTGCCTAATGACAATCTCATAAGGCAAATGTTGACGCATTACGGTAGGAGCCTCACCTTGTAATATACCCAACAAAACGGTCATTGCTTTAGACCCAAAACTTTCAGCTGGTTGTCGAATAGTGGTTAAGGGCGGGTCACAATATTGCGCAAACTGAATATCATCAAAGCCCACCACAGATAGATCTGCGGGAACAGAAAAGCCGAGTTGTTTCGCGTGATGCATTACCCCCATCGCCATCTCATCATTGAAGCAAAATATTGCTGTAGGTTTTTGCTGGAGTGACAATAAATCTGTAGCTGCGTTCTCGCCTGACGCCGCTGAAAAATCACCTTCAGCGATCAAAGCATCATCCAACTCAATCGCTTCTTCGGCTAAAGCTTCTGCGTAACCCCTGAGGCGCTCTCTTGTGAGGCTACTATCATTGGGGCCCTTCACCACGGCAATACGTCGATGGCCAAGTGAAAGCAAATGCTGTGTCATAGCCCTTGCAGCCTTTGCGTTCTCTAGCGCTATGGTCGGAATATCATCCCTATCCACACAATCGCAGGCATTTACCAAGGGAACTGGCGTTTCCTCAGCACCGTCAAAAGGTAACCTGCCATTAAGTTGAATGATACCGTCTGCAAGGCGCGCTTCTACCATGCCTGCATATGAATCTTCTATTGAAGGATCACCGCGTGTATCACCAAGTAAAACAGAATAACCAACACGCTGCGCTGTATGCTCAATCCCTCTAATCACACGGGAGAAAAACGGGTTGGAGATATCCGGTACTAGCACAACAATTGTACGAGATTTACGTGTAGAAAAGTTCCGTGCTGAAACATCAGGTTTATATTTTGTCTCAGCAATAGCCGCCAGAACTTTCTCTCGCGTCTTCTCTGACACTTTCTCGGGTCGTGTCATCGCCCTTGATACTGTCGCTACAGAAACGCCTGCAACTCTGGAAACATCACGAATGGTTGTCACATTTAAACCTTAACTATTATTCAGTTCAATCTCTACGGCATGTACCAACCAACCGTATTCGCCTTCTATGTAGCAGGTTATATAACCCTCGATCAAGTCCTTGCATTACAAAATGTAACCGGTTACAGTACTGTATATTGTATAGTTTCAGACATTAGCAGTGCAGGACTTCAACTTGACAAAAACGACCCCTCAATCTCCCCTTCGCTATGGTATGATTGGAGGCGGTGAAGGCGCTTTTATAGGTGCTGTTCATCGCTTAGCTGCTCGCATGGATAATCAAGCAGAACTGGTATGCGCTAGTTTTAGTAGAGACCATGAAAACACGGTCCGCACGGGTATAGGGTTAGGCCTGAATATAAGCCGGCTCTATTCATCTTATGATGAGATGTTTTCAGTTGAAGCGGCATTACCTGAAGATGAGCGAATGCAGTTCGTGGTGATTGTGACACCTAATCATCTACATGTTCCCGTTGCCATTGCAGCCCTTAAGCAGGGGTTCCATGTCTTATGCGACAAGCCAGCAGCACTAAACTATGCCGAAACTGTTGAGCTGCAAAATACCATCACTGAAACTGGTCTTCTTTATGGTCTTACCCACACTTACCTTGGGTACCCAATGGTAAGACAAGCCAAACATCTGGTTGAAACCGGTACAATTGGAAAAATCAGACGTATTATAGTCGAATACCCCCAAGGCTGGTTGTCCTCGGCAGAGGAAACGGCAGAGAGTAAACAGGCTGAGTGGCGAACAAATCCAGCCACATCTGGAATTGCTGGGTGCCTACTTGATATTGGTACACATGCCAGCACACTCGCGGAATACATCAGCGGACAGACAATCATTGAGGTTTGTGCTGACGTTAGCGCGGTAGTACCAAACAGAAACCTTGATGATGATGCTTCGGTGTTGTTTCGCACATCAAATGGAACCAGAGGTACACTTATAGCCAGCCAGATATGTGCTGGTGAAGAGAATGGTTTGAAAATACGCATATACGGCGAAGATGGAGGCCTTGAATGGCACCAACTATCGCCTAACAGTTTAAAAATTATGCGCCAAGGCCAACCAATTTCCATTCAACGCGCGGGGGCAGAAAACACGTATCTCTGTGACGATGCTCGTACCAGTTGCCGAACCCCTTCTGGGCACCCAGAGTGTTATCTGGAAGCCTTTGCAAACACCTATCAGGACTTCATCCGAAACGCACATAGCTGGCCAACTAAGGCAGTCGGTTACGACAGAATATCAATAAATACAGGCGCGGGGGCGATGGCATTTGTGGAAGCAGCTGTCGCCAACAGCAAGTCAGAAATTAAGTGGACGGCAGTTGAACGTCCCTGCCAACAATAGTATAGGGACAACACCGTGAGACAGATCAAAGGGCCTGCAATATTTCTCGCTCAGTTCATTGGTAAAGAACCACCTTTCAATCAGCTTAAAAGCATGGCTAGCTGGGCAAGCAGTCTAGGGTATAAAGGTATTCAGATACCTACATCTAACAAGGAAATCTTCGACTTAGAATTAGCCGCTGAAAGCCAACTTTACTGCGAAGAGGTGCAAGGGATTTGCTCTGAATCCGGAGTAGAAATCACAGAACTTTCAACTCACCTTCAAGGGCAACTCGTCGCATGCCACACTGCATATGCTGACCTTTTTTCCGCCTTTGCGCCACCTGAGCTTAAAGGACGCCCCTGGGAGACCGCTGAATGGGCTCGCAATCAGTTAATTCTTGCAGCTAAAGCAAGTGAAAACCTTGGGTTAACTGCACATGCCACTTTTTCAGGGGCGCTTGCCTGGCACACAGTTTATCCTTGGCCACAACGCCCTGCAAATTTTGTCAATGATGCCTTCAAAGAACTAGCAAAGCGCTGGACACCCATATTGGATGCTTTTGATGCCGCAGGTGTCGACGTTTGTTATGAGCTGCACCCCGGTGAAGATTTATTCGACGGCATAACGTTTGAACGGTTTCTTGATTTGGTAGGAGGTCATCAACGAGCAAACATTCTCTATGACCCGAGCCATTTACACCTTCAACAGATCAACTATCTGGACTTTATTGACATATACCATGACCGTATCAAAGCCTTCCATGTAAAGGATGCCGAGTTTAATCCAAACGGCAGAAGCGGCCTATACGGCGGGTATCAGAACTGGCTTGAGCGCCCCGGACGCTTCAGGTCACTTGGTGACGGTCAAATCGACTTCAAATCCATTTTTAGCAAAATGACGCAATATGATTTTGACGGATGGGCGGTTGTCGAATGGGAATGCTGCATCAAGCATCCGGAAGATGGAGCGCGTGAAGGCGCAGACTTCGTCAACCGTCATATTATCAGACCAGCTGAATATGCATTCGATGATTTTACAAAGGCAGCAGAATAATAAACGTGAGCAAAGAAAATCGGGGAGGATTTAACATGCAAACATTGGACTACAATCGCCGAAAACTGTTCTGGATTGGCTTAATCGCCCTATTCACAGCAGGCATGAGTGCGTCCCTTCGAGCCACGATTGCAGGTGACATCAAAGCGGATTATCTAGACGCTATCGACCTTCTCAACTCTGGCAAGATGATTGCTGAGGCATTGGGTGTTTCCTTCCTTGGGTTTGC
>JBFOLV010000233.1:0-5053 GCA_040830325.1 Kordiimonas sp.
AGAAAGTATCTGCACCTTCTCCACCGATTAATGTATCGTTACCCCCGCCACCATAAAGCGTATCAGTACCGCTGCCTGCACTAACGAAGTCATCCCCAACACCGCCATACAGTTCGTCATTACCGGTACCGCCCTCTATGCTGTCATCGCCGACTCCGGCAAAAATCCGGTCAGCACCGGCACCACCATCAACAGTGTCGTTTCCAGATTTGCCACCATAGACAACATCTTTGCCCCCATGGGCGAGAATGAGGTCATCACCTTCGCCGCCACCCATTTTATCGTCGCCATTTGCGCCATACAAAGTGTCATTACCATCCCCTGCCCAAAGGGAGTTATTCGCCTCTTCAGTCGTGGTTACGACGCCATTTGACCAATCACCTGCGGTTAAAATGTCAGCATCTTTCCCGCCATAAAGAATATCAGAACCCTCACCTCCAGAGAGCGTATCCGCACCAACGCCGCCGCCAATAACGTCATTACCAGCGCCGCCGTCCATTCGGTCACCCGCATCATCCCGCTTGCCTGCCCAGAAAGAGTCATTACCGTCATTGCCAAGCAAAGTATCCGAACCACCGTT
Organism: Kordiimonas sp.; assembly: GCA_040830325.1. Lineage (GTDB taxonomy): Bacteria > Pseudomonadota > Alphaproteobacteria > Sphingomonadales > Kordiimonadaceae > Kordiimonas. The sequence goes on from JBFOLV010000233.1 coordinate 581, forward strand.
ACCGGTCAGGACATTGTCTTCATCGTTACCAATAATCTCATCATCGCCGTCAGCACCCACAGCATTTTCCACCACCGTGTCAGGTGCGATAAACACAGTATGCTTTTGTTGGGCGACGAAATTACCATCCCGGTCATGGTAGTTAATGATTGTACCTACATCACTCCAGGTACCAGGTGTGATGTTAAGCTTTAAAGGCTTATTACCTCCTGAAACCATCAGCGTATCATTGCCGCCTGCGTCCCAAATAGTGAGGTAATGTTGGTAGGTTAAGTCATAACTGTAAACGTCAGAACCTGCGCTTGTCTCTGTATCTTTCCCGTACAAATACTGTAGTGTCTGAATATCAAAATACATGAATGTTTGAGGATATAAGCTTGTACTATATGCCGTAGGGAAGTCAGAATGCGGCGAATAGCTCATAATGGTATTGTTGTAACCATCATACTGAGCTGGCAAGATGGGGAAATCAAAACCTTCTTCCTGCTCAAATGGATGTTTTAGTCCGACCGCATGTCCAATTTCATGCCAAACCACATACTTAAAAAACCCGCCTACCTCTGAAAGTTTGGCACTATTGAGCCAGATATCACTTGCAGCTGGTGTAAAGCTAGGAGGATTAGCCCATCCTACTGACTCGTCACCGGGTTGATGTGTCCATGCAGCTCGGATTGTACCAGCATTCTCACCTTCATCTGGCACCCTTACAAACTCAAGGCCGGTTAAGCGCGAAAGTTCATTAAATGCCGATAAGAATATTTTCTGAGATACCTCTGATACCTGCATTAAGTTATGAAAAGGATCGGAGCTTTGTTCTTCTGTCGGCGATTGACTATAGGAAACAGACGACCAATTGCTGTTAGCGTCAGGAAAACTATAGCTAATCCACGTCAATCCATTTTCATCTGCGGCGAATTGCCCGCCGAGGATTAAACTGTCGACTAATGCGTCACCACTTTCCTTAGCGATGGACCCTTCTGGAATAGATTCCACACCGCTGATCACATTTTCTTCACTCATCACTTATCCCTGAATATTTTAGTGTTTATTCAGTGAAAACGGAGCCCCTCTCAAACTCCCTCCAGAAATAGTGAAGCAACGGCGCACATATTGACGAGTGCGCCGTGAAAGTGAAACGAATGAACACCTACTGATTTAGTATTTGGTCTTCAATATTCACTGCGTCATCAAGCATATCTTCTAGATATTGCTCTAAAGTTGTCGGCGCTATCGTATCTAAAAGCGCATCAACCTCTATCGCCTCTGCTAAAGCGTCTTCCCGCAGCTTGGCAGCCATTTCAAGTGTTTGAACTGCATCATAATATTCATCATTCCGAATTTTGCGCACGACCCATGCCTGCGCCCACTGTGTGGCACTCATTTTCATTCTCCAAATTTCAAGTAATTATCACCCGTCATGCGCTGAGAGGGATGCCTAAACTGTATCGCAGTAAATCATGCAGAATGTAAAGCAAGTTCGAAACCAGCAGCCTAGATATGCTGTCGGAGTAGCCTAGTAATCAAGCTATAACGTAGAGCCCAACCCAACAAATGCCAACCAAGCTAAATAGCCATAAAAACCCACTACGGTTTTTAGCTTGTTCTTCCCACTGACACACAGCAAGGGCTCTAAGATCAACATCGGAAAGGTCCGTCGTGCAAGTAGCGCACTTTGCCGCAGAATAAGAAACAAAATGTCCACACGCAGGGCAAGAAACTGGGACTTCATCAGCAATGTACATAACTTCCACCTCAAACTCAGAATTACTTACTCATTTGATAGACGAAGCAAGAGTTTCATCGCCTCCACCTGAAGCGGATTATTCTTGTTACGGAACTTGAGGGAATTTTAGTCAGACAAGCAGGTGCTGCTATGACAGAGGTCACAGCGCATGAAACAAAGGCATATTGAGTATACCGGGTAGCGTTTACTCTATCTGTCAGAAACAGTGTGCATCCAATTGAAGATATCTTTCTCAGCGCCCTCTTGAATACCCACTAAATGGGCTCGCAGTTTTGCTGTTACCGGGCCTACTTCTTCACTAATGATAAACTCACTATCGTCAGCTTCTTTGAAGCTTCGAACTGGAGAAATCACCGCAGCTGTACCTGTTGAGAATACTTCACTACAGCGTCCATCTTTAATCTGTTCGATCAGTTCAGTGATATCTATTCGTGTTTCAACAACTTTGATACCATGATGCTCTGCGAGTGCTAAAACGGATCGACGAGTCAAACCAGGCAGAAAACTGTCTTTAAGTACAGGTGTGTGCAGTTCACCGTCTATAACGGCGAAGAAATTCATCAAAGAAAGTTCTTCAATATACCGGCTTTCTATAGGGTCCAGCCACAAACTGGTAGCGCATCCCAAAGCTCTAGCACGCTGAATAGATTTGAAACTAGCGGCATAATTACCCGCTGCCTTAACGCCGCCCGTACCGCCAACAGCCGCTCTTGTATCTTGGCGTTCAATCAATACTGACTTCATGCCCGGTGCGAACGGTAATGTAGGTGCAACATGAACCGTAAAACTATAATGCTCTGACGGTGTAATCACGAGCGAATAGTCATCACCGTACAAGGCAGGTCTTACATAGAGCGAACTATTGTGCTCCTGAGGAATTAAATCACGATACAGGCCTGAAATCAGTGACACCGCCTCAACAAACATATCCTCTGGTACATGTGGCATACACATACGGTCTGCTGACCGCTGGAAACGTTTTGCATGGTCATACGGCCGAAACACCTGTGGGATTTCCTGCTCAACACGGTAAGCCTTCATCCCTTCGAAGATGCTTTGGCCGTATTGCACAACTGTGGAACCCGCTGATACTGGGTGTTCACTATCGAGCTTTACTTCAAGATCAGACCATACACCATTTTCATACGTCGCTACACAGATAACCGGCAGAACCGCTTTACCAAAAGTAAGGTCTTTTGGAAGAGCTGTGTCTTTGATTGCCTGTAATATCTCAGGGCGAATGGTCATTGTTTTTCTCTCATGTGAACACGTTACAATAGTATGGCCATTCGCTTCATAAGCACCAAGCTGTTAGTTGCCTAGTGTTTTCTTCAACTGACTTTCCCATTTAGGATAAAACTCGCCGAGAGCCTTCATTTTCACATGGCCATAACCACGGACTTTTTCAGGTAGTTCAAACAATCCGATAACGTCTTCATAGTTTGACTTGTTAAGGCGCGGTAAAACTGAAGAAAGCGCGTGCTCATACTCAGCTATTAACTGACGTTCCGCTTTACGGTCTTCCTGATAACCAAAAGGATCAGCCCATGTGCCGCGTAACTTTTTGCCCATACGCATTAGCTTAAACATTGGCACGACGAGCGCCCCTGAGAACGCTCTTTTCTGACGTTCGCCGGTTACGGGGTCTGTCTTAGAAATAAGCGGCGGCGCCATATGGAAAGTCATGGACTTTAGCCCCTCAAACTTGGAACCAACTTTCCCGTCAAAAGTACCATCGGTATAAAGCCGTGCGACCTCATACTCGTCTTTGTAAGCAAGTACTTTATAATATGAGCTAGCAACACTACGTGTTAGAGCTTCGGTACCACCAAGTGCTTTTTCCGCGCTGCGCACCTTCTCGATCACCGCTTTATAGCGGTTAGCATATGATGCGCTCTGGTATGCTGTTAGCTCTGCTACGTTGCGCTCAAGGATAGTTTCAATAGTATCTTCCTGAACGCTTTCTGCTTCGTCCTCAAAGAATTCACGCAGTGCTTCAGGCTTTTCCGCATACACCCTACCCCAACTGAAGTAGCGCTTGTTGGAATCAATGGCCACGCCGTTAAGTTTGATAGCCTGCATAATTGCTTCCAAGCTTAGCGGGAGCAAACCTTTCTGCCATGCATACCCCACAAGGAACATGTTAGTTGCGATGGTATTGCCGAAAAGCTGTTCGGCAATTGCTCCTGCGTTCAGGAAGCTGACATTATCGGCACCTGTCGCGCGCTCAATAGCTTCCCTTTCAGCTGCTGATGGGAACTCCATATCGGTATTTTGGGTGAAGTGCGCAGTTGGAATTTCAGCATCATTCACCACAGCACTTGTTTTACCCCGACCATAGAATTGAGCGTTTGACGCGGTTACAACCATATCACAACCAATCACTAGGTCTGTCTTGTGCTGCAAAATACGCGGCACACAAATATCATCCTGACTAGCCGCAATTTTCACCTGACTGATCACAGCGCCATTTTTCTGCGCCAGACCTGTGAAGTCCAGAACCGTAGCACCTTTGCCGTCCAAGTGTGCCGCCATTGAAAGAACACCACCAACGGTAACAACGCCAGTACCGCCAATGCCAGCAACCAACAGGCCAAACTCCGCACCGGACTCCAGTTCAGGTAAAACCGGATAGGATAAACTTGCAAAAGTCACCATTTCACGACTTACCAGCGTACTTTGGTCAGGTTTTGCAGGTTCAGCACCTTCCAGGGTTACGAAGCTAGGGC
>JBFOLV010000234.1:0-5583 GCA_040830325.1 Kordiimonas sp.
CTCATAATTTATCTCAACAGGTGCCCCTGCTGTCTCACCACGGAATTGTTCAGGTATCTTACTTTCATTGGCGCTCACTTGGCCGCCAAACAAGATTGCTATAATTATGAATCTTAAAAATCGCACAATATGCTCCCCACTTCATTGTCACTGCGTATCAGTAATGCTGGTAATCTGAGGGCCAGCCGAGCGGCTTTTCATATTGATAACTAGATCGACTGCAGCATGTGCCCCGATAGATTGCATGAGAGTGATTTTGAATCCCCCTGCAGAGAAAGATGGCGGCCAGTAAGCCGCCATCTTATTTTATTTTTTGTTAGCTTAGAATTGAGCTGACAAAGTTGCGAACAAACGACGACCAAGTGGGTCGTAGATCGCAGGGAAAGTGTTACCGTTTGTGAAATCGTAACGGTCATTCACAAGTGGTGGCTCTTTATCAAAGATATTATTGATACCAACAGCAAGGCTTACGTTTTCTGTGATTTCAAAACCAGCAGACAAATCAATATAGCTTTGTGATGGGATATCTTTGTGGTTATTCGTAGACTCGTTGTTTGTCACAGCAGAGAAATAGCGCCATTTCAAACCAACGGTCCAGAAGTCACCAGAGTCATAGTTAGCAGACAAAGTATGACGCCATTCAGAAGCCGGATAACAGTTACCGTTCAACTGACCTACACAACCATACTCTGAAGGAGCATAATCAGGAATTTCCTGTGTGAAGTCCTTCAAGAGATACGTGCTCAGCAAACGGAAACGTAGCTGACCATCACCTAGGTCCATTGCATAGTTAGCATCAACATCGATACCGCGCTTTTGAGTGAAACCAAGGTTTTGGTTTGTCGCAAGCACACTACCCTGACTACCGAGCCACAAGCTACCTGATGGTGAACGTGTCACTAGGTCACAGAATGCAGCATTACCTGTTTCAGCACACTGAGTATTAGCTAGCTCAGGCGTGATATTACTGATCAGGTTAGAGATTTTGATATCCCAGTAATCAACTGCGATAGACATGCCCGGAACAGGTGAAGCCACCACACCAAATGTGAAGGTATCGCCAGTTTCCTGCTGTAGATCAGGGTTACCACCAGTAAGCTGGTTATACTGACCCGCTGGGCTAACAGAAATATTGCCATACTGATCAGCTGTTACACCAGTGTTCGCACACTGTGCGGCTGTTGCATCAGGTGTTGCACCCGCACACACATCTGTACCAGACCATAGACCACGGTTCTGTGGAATGAACAGCTCACGTACGTTTGGTGCACGTGATGCGCGGTTATAACCACCACGGAATTTGATCTCATCGATTACTTGCCAAGTCAAACCTGCCTTGTATGTCGATGCACCGCCAGTAGTGCTATAGTCAGAGTAACGATAAGCAAGCTCAAGTGTAAGCGCTTGTGCAAACTCGGCGTCTTGAACAAGAGGTACCACTAACTCACCGAACACCTCTTTAACATCATACTGACCACTGATTGAAGGCTGAGCACCGCCAAGGCCAAGCAATTGGCCACGCTCAAAAATATCATCAGCCGTACGCTCATACTGTTCTTTACGGTACTCAACACCGAACACAGCCTGAATAGGATCATCAGCAATAGCAACAGGCAGGTCACCCGTTACGAAAGCGTTTGCCACTGTCATTTGTGTCTGACCATTAACAATCGCTGTCGCAGTCAAAGTATTTGCCTGCTCAGGCGTTACACCTTGGTATGTGAAGATTTCGTATGGCACACAGCCAGCTTCACCGCTTGCACAAACCTTATTACCGTTTGCATCAAGAACGACGTCTAGCGCACGTGTAATATTTGGTGCGAAGAAGTCATTTTCATAAGTATTGCTACTGTTTGTAGAACCATATGTCAGGGATGCATCATAACGCCAGTTGTCGTTAATCTGACCGTCCATACCAATCACAAAACGGATTGAACTGTGTGTCAGGTTATTCTTACGAGGACCACCTTCAACGTTACGCTTACCAACGTAAACAGCAAACTCCTGATCACCAGTAAGGCCGTATCCACCACATATGTCAGCGCGCTGTGCATCATTTAGGAGTGGGCTTGAACATTTAATCTTATATTCTTCGTCAAAGAAGGTACCACTTTCCGCGTACTGACCAGTGGTTACATCTTTTGCGTACATGATCTCCATGTAAGGACGGAGGTTTTCATTGAACTCATAGTTCAAATACGCACCAGCTGCATAGCGCTTGTCAGGGCGTTGATAGTGGTTAACCGGCGCATAGTTGTAACGGTTACCAACGCTATCTATGATGTTGCTGTTTGGATCAAGCGTTAGCCAGCGATTAGTCGCTGAAGCATAACTTGTTTCACCAGTTACAGGGTCAATTGGGTAAACATCGAAGTTCGGAATAATCGCGTTTCCTGAACCACCACACGTGCTTGTTCTAGAAAGTGAGCAAGAAGAATAATCACGCGCTTCTTGCTTCAACTCTGTCGTTGTACGGTAGTTGATGTAAGCTGAAACATGACCTTTACCATCGGCAAAACTGCTACCCATAGCGATGTCAAAGCTATACTGACCGCCATCGAATGTGCTACCTGTTGGGTACTCAAAACCAGCATCATCCAAGATTCCTTGCATGAATTTGTTGCGGTTATTGTGCTGATACCCTGACACACCAGCGTTCAACTTGATGCCTTCGAAATCAGTATCAATCACGAAGTTAACAACACCAGCTACGGCGTCTGCACCATATGTTGCAGAAGCACCACCAGTAAGTACTTCAACCTGCTTAACCAGACCGCTCGGGATTTGGTTAATGTCCGCAGCGTTTGAGTAGATACCACCCGGCTGCAAACGGCGGCCATTCACAAGTACAAGTGTGCGGTTTACGCCGAGACCACGTAGATCAAGTGACGCAATACCAGTAGAACCGTTCCCTAGGAACGAACTACTTGCTGTAGAACCTGACATTTGCGGCATGTTATTCATCAAGTCTTCCAAACGGTGATGACCTGAGAACTTTACTTCTTCCGCGGATGTAACTGTCAGTGGGCTTACACTTTGCAAATCCTTGCGGACAATACGTGAACCTGTAACGACAATTTCATCAAACTCAGTAGAGTCAGCTGCTGAATCTTGTGCAAAACCGACATTAGATGTTGCAAGAAGTGCCAAAGCAGTTGCTGCACTCCCTAAATATCTGGACCGACGCGCCCAGCTATTCATTTCAGTTTGTATTTCAGACATTTAAGTCCTCCCAGAATTTTAGAAAAAACGCAGCCTCTTTTGTGGCTGTCTATTTTTGTGAAAAGCGCTGACCGCGGAAACTTTGCTTGAGAGGCTTGATGTCGAGAATTCACCCCTCGCATCAGCAATTTTTCAAATCGTTCCACCCTTTGAAATGCCCAGTAACTCAGGGCACATGGTGCATTGATAGGTAAGATAGACGGCAAATACACATACTCAGTGCTCCGCTGAATACACTCAGCAGCATTGTGATATTTGGGCTCAAATAGATACATACGCCCCCCAAAGGTCCATCTACCGGAATTGAGCTCAACCACAACGAGGTAACACCCAAAACCATGAGCTGTGTAGCCATGCCACCATAGAGTGTCAAATAATAATATATTATATACTGTCTACTATATATAAACTATAGTTAGAATTATATGCCAACTGTTTAATTAAAAAGGAATATTTTAGGGAATTTTATCTATATAATTTGAAATATTAATATACTTCTCCAAATTACCCCAGTAACCAAAAAAGTTATATTTATATCAAATTTACAATAAAGTGCCGATTCGTTCATTATAGGCCGCAAGCAAAAATGGCTAAAATTATGTCGAGCAACAGGATGAGCAGGCAGGCAAAAAGATAACAACCAAACTTTCTGCTGCGCGTATCGAATTTGTTAGTATCTTGAAAATATAATCCAGTAGTTACGTCAACCTTAAGCTGCTAGTTTAACAATCGAAGCAGCTAGGCTGAATAGTATATGGGTGCAGTAAAGTAAGTATGGCGTTTAAGAATTTGATACTCGCAATGATAGGGTTCATCATCGTGTCCCTATCTCAACACGCCTTTGCAGCATCAACTCTACATATTGATGCTGCTACACAAACGCTAAAAGCAACCCCCTACATAAATATTATAGAAGATCCGAACAGGCAGTATGACGCTGAACATTTATTTGACGACACTTTCAATAGGCGCTTTCAAGCACTTAATGATAGTGCCGCGAATTTCGGTTTCTCAAAGTCAGATTGGTGGGTTCGCCTTCAAATTAAAAACACATTGACTAGGACAGCAGACTTCAATCTCCTTCTCGATTATCCTCTGCTTGATTTCGTTGATGTATGGGTGACCAAGAATGAGGAGGTTATCGACAGCTGGCAAACTGGAAATCGGCGTCCGTTTGGTTCGCGCCCTGTCGCACACCGTGATTTCTTATTTCCTCTATCGTTACAGCCTGAAGAACCACAAACAATATACATACGCGTTAGAACTCAAGGCCCAGTAAACATCGGCCTGAGTATTTCAGCTGATGACATATTATTGGGCGAAGTTGAATTAGAGTATTTGGCATTTGGAGCATACTTTGGAGGCTTCTTCCTCCTAGCACTGTGTGTTGCACTTCTGTATCTGGTAGATCATCAAAAAGCCCTTCTCTATTATCTGTCCTACATACTGAGTTACAGCTGCTACATGATGACCTTCAACGGGCTAGCTTTCCAGTATTTATGGCCCAATACACCAGAATTTGGTCAAGTCAGCAGACCACTATTACTCACTTTATCAATCATCTTTCTCCTTCAGTTTTCCCGTACACTTTTAGGTATTCGAAGGGTTTCTCCGCGCCTGCATCAGGTAGCAAGCGCTTTGCAAGTGGCCTTGGTTGCTATTTTGTTGTTGATCCCCTTCGTGTCGTACGGTGCCCTTGTTATGCCTCTCGCAGTGCTCAATCTTATGGCACTGTGCCTGATCATATGGATGGGCATCCTTGCTCACAAGCGAGGTGAGCCAGCTGCGCGATATTATCTAATTGCTTGGTCCGTTTTCCTAATTGGTCTATTCGCTTACCTTCTTAAGGTATTTGGATATCTTCCCCATAATTTCGCCACCCACTATGGGTTCCAAATTGGGTCATTTTTTGAATTCATCTTCTTATCGGTGGCTCTTGGGGTTCGAATTAAAGAACTAAGGCACCAATCTCACATTGATGAGCTAACAGGACTTTCCAATCGCAGAAGTTTTGACCATGCCCGCGCTGAGGAATTTGCCCTTAGCACAAGGCCTGACGCAGAACTTTCCTTGCTTGTCATCGATGTAGATCACTTCAAGCGTTTCAATGATGAGCACGGCCATGCCGCAGGAGACAAGGTACTGCAAGAACTAGGTGAAATTTTCAAAACCCAAATTCGTCGGCCCGGCTCCGCTTATCGGTACGGCGGGGGAGAAATTTTCGGCATTCTGCCCCGGACTGGATGCAAAGAAGCACAAATATTATACCCGAGGCTTAGGGGAAACGTAGAAAAAAAGATTTTCCTTCAATGCAGAAACATCAGAATTGTGCTGGGGAAAGTTCTGGGGGGCGGATACGAA
>JBFOLV010000235.1:0-4681 GCA_040830325.1 Kordiimonas sp.
AGTGACCAAATAACTGACTTTGCCATTGGAGAAGATATCTTGGATTTGGCTCATACTACTACCAAATTTACTGCCCTTTCAGACGTACAAGCTGCTGCTAAGCTGACAACAGCTGGTGCTGCTAGAGGTGTATTAATTGACACTGGTGAAGGGGATAGTCTTTTTTTGGCAGGCCTTTCACTTGCGGACCTCACCAGTATGCAGTTTCAATTCTGATGCTTGGTAAACGCTACTCCAAATCCAATTGAAAACCTCTGTTACCTTCATAGGTGAGACTTTTTACTTTTGGCTTTGGGTGTTTATGCGACGGTGATTAGGTAACGGTTATAGTCGTCTTTGCGTTCAAGCTTTATGCTTCCATCCTGGTCTAGAACCACAAGGTCAGGTTGGTTTACACCGTTGAAATGGTGGCATTGCACAAGCGTGTATACTGTTTGATCCGTGAAGGTGATGGTATCATCAAGTTCCAGCTTTTTCGGGAAACTATAGTTGCCAATCACGTCGCCTGTCAGACAGGTGTTGCCACCAAGTATATAGTTATACTTGCCTGTATCAAAGCCAAAGCTGCCTTCTTCGATATCCACATTGTAATCGGGGCTTTCGAGGACGTCAGGCATATGGTTCTTTGCGCTGATATTCAGGATCGCGATGGGCCGTTCATTATGAATGATTGACAGCACACGTGCTTTCAAAACACCCACCCCCTTATAAACATGCTCACTTGGCTCTATGTAAACCTCAAGGCTGTATGTCGTGCGCAGGCCATCTACAATTGACGCTAACAGGGCATATTCATAATCCTCATGGCACACCAAGTGGCCGCCGCCCATGTTGATGCGGTCTACGTTATCCAAAACTCCAGGGAACTTCTTTTCTAACGCTTCAATACAGCCTTTCAAGTCGGTTGCGCCTTGTGAACATAGCGCATGAAAGTGAATACCTGTCACACCGTAGCGCTCAATATCTTCCGGCTGAAATTCAGCAGCTGTGATACCAAAGCGGGAGTGCGGTTTGTTTGGGTTATACCCATCAAATACGATAGCTTCCATTGCGTCATGCTGGAGATTAAGGCGTATATCTATTTTCACATGCTCGGGTACGCGGTGGGCGAAGCGGGCCAAATCCTGATGCGAGTTGAACACCACGTGCGTGCTGTAGCTCATTAGCTCATCGAAGGTATCTTCATCATATGCAGGGCAATATGTATGAATCTCGCCCTGATAGTTCTCTGCGGAAGAGTGCGCCTCGTTGAGAGACGAGGCTGCTACACCGTCTAGATATTCACTGACAAGTTCAGCTGAATGAAGGGGGTTATAGCCCTTCAACGCCAAAAGGATCTTGAGCCCGCAGCTATCCTTAAAGCGTTTCAGTTCTGCTAGGTTTTGCTCAAACCGACCTTCATCAAAAATATGCGTGGGACGGCGAGGAGCCTTCAGATTAGTCACAAATCTGCCTTCTTACCGTTGCCGTCAAAGGCTTCAACCTCAAGTCCATACTCATCCGAGAGCTTTTGGAATAGGTCAGATGTTAGGTTTGGCAGGTTCTCTGGCACAAAGACACCTGAGCCATCAAACTGGAGTAGCGCATCCATAAAGAGGCACGCTGGCACACCAGTGCTCCAGGCAACTGCACCTGTTTTTGTATCTGCCCAGCAGTCTTCATGGCGCATGCGCCATACGCTTACTAGATCCATCTGCTCACTACCAACGGATGCTGATTCAACGCGCATGCCAGCAGGGCCAGTAACAAGCGGTGCCACATCACGCGGGTGTGGCATCAGGGAAGCAAGGAAGCGGATCGGAATAATTTCGCCGCCCTGACCATCAGATACTGGCTCTACGCCCATTAAGCCAAGATCGCGGAACAGCTTGAAGAACTTGATATAGTCCTCACCAAAGCTCATGTAATTGTAGATATTGCGGATGTGCGGGAACACCATATTGATGGTTTCCTGCTCTTCATGATAGATGGTGTTGAACCCCACTTCGGTATCATCACCAATCTTGAGCGGATCAGTGATGTGAAAACGCTCTGAGAAGGCTGGCACTTCTACCCAGTTCCCATCGCGCAGGAATTTAGCTGGGTTGTCGAGCTCCTTGAAGTTATCTTCTGGTGCGAAGTTTGTTGCCCATGGGTATTTATTCTGTGAGCCACCATTGTAATCAAAAATCTTTACGCTCTCGCAAGCTCGTTTACCATCATGAAAGCGTGTCAGAACATTGGTGATGCCCGGCGAACCACCACCGCCAAGCAGTGCCTTGAGGCCGCGCTTTTCAAATTCTGGCGCAAGGGAAAGCTGCTCCTTGTAACTGAAGCCTTTGGTGTCCAGCTCCTCATAACAAGCCGTATCCACATAGTGGCAGTTTGTTTCAAGGGCCAGCTGCATCAGCTTCATATCAAGGTACGGGGAGCCCAAATTGAAAATCAGTTGCGGTTCATCACCTGCTGTGGAGTTGACCAGGTCAGCGAGTGCATCCGTATTATTGTAGACATCAACTTGCTGGAACTTCACATGGGATACGGAAAGATCTGCATTCAGGTTGGACTCCAGGAGATCAAGGCCGCCTGACCTGTTTGAAGCCACAACTGTTACTGCTTGCTCATTATAGAGCTTAAGCAATTTATACAGGGCCGCTTTCGCAACCTCACCAGTGCCGATTAGATAAATCGTTCCATTTGTCAAGGTAGACTTAGCCATAGTGACAGAACCTTTCAAAAGCCAGACAGATACCTATTGTCTGTGTCTAAACCGATTAAAGGAATTCAGAATATATCCCAGTTCCCAACTCAGATCGGGCTCGATATATATTTTTTGCCTCTTTTACAACAATAATTAGCAGGAGCCGACCCAAAAGAGCATAGTTAGCTTGAAGCTAAACACAGTATCAACTCACGCACCACTTTGGTTGCAAAAACATTGCTGTTGCCGCTTGCGTCAATAGGCGGTGACAATTCCACCACATCACAGCCAACAAAGTTCTTTTGCCGCAGGATTTTGCTTAGGCTTACAAATGAGTGGAAATCCTCCCCTCCAGGTTCGGGTGTGCCTGTACCTGGGAAAAAGGAAGGGTCAAAGTAATCCAAATCAAATGTGAGATAGATGGGCCGATCTGCCGGTAAGGCTTTAACTTTTTCCAGAAATGTGTCTCTGGAGTTCATTAACGTGCCTCGTTCTTTCATCCAGCGATATTCGTCTGCCGTGCCTGAACGTATGCCATACTGGATCAAATCGTGGCTGGGACCAAAGTGATCAAGTGCCCTGCGGATGATCGAGGCGTGTGAATAATGATAGCCCAGATAGCCATCTCTTAGGTCAGCGTGGGCGTCCAAGTGCAGTAAACATAGATCGGGATACTCTTCGAGATAGGCCTTGATCGGTGCCCATGAAATAGAATGCTCTCCACCTAAAGTCAGTACACGGATTTTATTCTGTCGCAGTCCTGCATTTCCAAAGGTTGTGAGAAAATCATCACTGCCTTTTTGCCATGCGGCCTCAATAGCGCGGTGTCCTTCTTCGCTCTCGGCTTCTTCTGGCCCTGGCACAAAACCTATGTCGAGATTGCCTAGGTCTACAAAAGCTATATCTTCCAGATCCTTGTCTAAATAAGGGGAGTAAGATTCGATATCCCCTGACACATCACGCAAGGCATCGGGCCCATACCGCGTACCCTTACGGAAACAAGCTGTGCCATCAAAACCGAATCCAATTAGGTGTACTGTATCTGCATAGAGTGCTTGTTTGCCCGAAGACCACTCATAACTATTGGTTGGTTGTAGCAGGTTGATATCTATGTCTTGTATCTTGCGCACGGGCTAACGTCCTAGGTTTTTGGAACTTTTTATGTATCGTATTTTCCTCTGCCGTAAAATGTTTTTGACGAAAGTTTGTGTGCGAAATTTTTACTTGCGCCTTCAAGTGAATCGCTGTAATTGCCCTCTCTGACGTAAGAGCGCACGTGCCACGACTCCCGAGGCCGCCGATTTAAGGAACGGTTCGGTAGAACGCGTACGGGTAACGACGCAAATCGTCCTTTTTTAATTGGGGCTTTTGGCCCAGGTTGATTGAGGGATTTGCCAATGATCCTGACTGCAAAAAGTAGAAGCACGTTCCATCCAGTGAATGTTGAGCATGCAGAGCAGCTCCGCCACTTTATTTCGGCGGACCTATTTGACTAGTTTGCTCGTATTCTCGAGTTGAGCCATACCACCGCGCGCTAAAGGGCGCGCCAAACCGGTTTAGTCTATTACCGGGAAGTTGTGGATACATGTCGCCAGCCAAAATATCGAATTCAGCGCACGGCATCTTTTTCGAGTTATTACTGATTGAAAGGCACCCAGTTTATGCAAACGGTGCATTCTGCTCTCCAACCTGTCATTCAAGGCCCCTGGACTGATGGGAATTTACGCAGTTATTCCAGTGAAGTTGCTGCCCTGATTGCTGAAGACTGCAATGACGCGGTCCATCTTTTCTATCCAGAAAAGCTTCGTAGTGCCGCTGCTCAGTTCAATGAGGGCTTTGAGGGAAAAACTGTTTATGCCGTTAAAGCAAACCCTTCAGAGGCCTTTTTGTTAGAGGCTTGGCGGTCTGGTGTACGTGCATTTGATGTTGCGTCTCTCCGCGAGGTGGAAACACTGCATCGGCTTTTGCCTGAAGCAGATCTCTTTTTCATGCATCCTATCA
>JBFOLV010000236.1:0-5609 GCA_040830325.1 Kordiimonas sp.
CCGCCGTACCTTTATGGCACGGCTTAGTAAATTCGCAGTTGGCGGCGTGACCGTTGCGGCCCTTGCGGACAGTGTATTGCCCAATTATGCGCTGGCGGAACAAGTGCCTATTGATAGCCCCCATATACTCGCGACTGATGTGCCTTATGCCTCCCCGAACGGCGCGGGTGCCATGCAGGGGTATCTGGTGAAACCGGCTGGTGTTACAGAGAAACTGCCCGGTGTGGTGGTTATCCATGAAAACCGAGGCCTAAACCCTTATATCCGCGATGTGGCGCGGCGAGTTGCCATGGCTGGCTTCATTGCACTGGCGCCAGACGCCCTCTTCCCGCTTGGAGGATATCCCGGCAACGACGATGACGGCCGCACCATGCAACGAAAACGTGACCGAGATGAAATGGTGGAGGATTTTGCAGCTGCTGTCGCAACACTTCAGAACCACCCAGACTGCACAGGAAATGTAGGCTGCGTTGGTTTTTGTTTTGGAGGCAGTGTTTCAAACCGCCTTGCTGCCAAAATGCCTGACCTGAAAGCAGCGGTACCTTTTTACGGTGGCGGCGTGCCGACGGAGGATGTGCCAAACATCAAAGCACCACTTTTGATTCACCTGGGGGAGCTAGATAAGCGTGTGAACGCAGGTTGGCCTGCTTATGATACCGCACTCAGGGAACACGGCAAAGAATACACCATGCATATGAATGAAGGCGCCAACCACGGGATCCATACTGACACCACCAGCCGTTACGATGCGTTAGCTGCTGAACTAGCATGGAAACGAACCATTGATTTTTTCAGAAAACACTTAGCGTAGAAAGCAGGTGACAAACGGGCCCTTTTCTGGCACTCCTGCTGCCGAAAATTAGAGACTAAAACAATGGGCCCGGAATACGCCGGGTAGGAAAAATTATGAAACCACTATATTTATTAGTGGCAACTGCGATGTCATGCGCAGGCTTTGCCACACATTCATTTAACAATTCTATCAAACTATATGCGCTTGATTGCGGCACCATCGAAATGTTCGATACCGCTGGATTTTCAAGTGAGGGGCATTTTAGTGGACCTGCAACTCTTGCAAATGGCTGTTTCCTCATCCGTCACCCAAAAGGGGATTTGCTGTGGGACACTGGGCACGATGAAGCAATTGCTGACATGCCTGACGGCCAGCCCGAAAGCTGGGGCATTTCACGAACAGCACACAAGCTAACCGACCAGCTTGCTGAACTCGGCCTTACCACTGCTGACATTGATTATTTGGCTCTATCGCACTGGCACCCAGACCATTCCGGTAATGCAGGAAAATTCAGGGATAGCCTCTTTCTCGCGCAGCAAGATGAACACGCTTTTATGTTCTCAAAGGAGATGAAAGCAAACGCCGGGATGTCTAAACTATTTGCCCCCCTAGAAACCCTGGACACCAAGCTTTTTGAAAATGAACTTGATGTTTTTGGCGACGGTACGGCTGTCATTAAACATATGGCGGGCCATACATCAGGCCATAGTGTTTTGCTTGTACGTCTACCTGAAAGCGGCCCAGTTTTACTGAGTGGTGATTTGCACATACTCGAAAAAGGTATGGCGCACGGGGCTGTGCCCGTGTTCAATACGGACAAAGAAGCGACACATGCTTCACAGGCTGCTTTCACAGTTCTGGCCGAGCAGGAAGGGGCCCGTATCATCATCCAGCATGACATGGCCCACTTTAAACGTCTACCCCAATTCCCGACCTATCTTAAGTAGCGTCCACTCAAACATTGTTAACACTCTTCTGGCACACTCATTCCTAAAGGTAGAAAAACTACCTTGCCAGGAGCTACTTGATTGCAATTGCGCGCAAAAAATTGGGTGAGCAATCTATGTAATAGCAATCCAGTATGGTTGTTATTCTTATCCCTATTCGCGTCAATTTTTATCCCACACGCTGTCACAGCCAATGATTATGAGCCACCAATACCTGTCGCCATCGCAGACTCCCCCGCCCTAACGAAAGCCTGGCATAGCATCCTAAATGAAGCTGGTCTGGATACTATGGTTGTGGCTGTCCCCCAAGGTAGACGGCGGCGGCTTTTTGTGGATGGCTTCATTGTTCTTGATTGCTGCGCTATACCAGCCTTCCGCAATCGCCCTGAGGAGCAAGCCATTCAGCTCTTCAGTGACAGCTTTATAGAAGTGAAAGAGCATTATGTATTCCCTATTGGCAAAACCATAGAGATTACTAACCCCGAGCAATTACGCGCCTATAGGTTCGCTGGTGTACGTGGGTTTCAATATCAATCATCTGAGTATTTTGGCAGTCGCATCGATGGACGCAGTGTGGATGATGTTCTAACACTCATTCATATGGGCCGTGCTAATCTTGGCACCGTCAACGCCCGTGACTTTCACAAACTCATGGCTGAAAATCCGCGCGATGTTGAGCTTGGTGGCGTCATTTTCACATCAGGGCTTAGGGTACGGCTTCATAAAAAACGTGCTGATCTGCTGCCGCGTATTAATGAGGCGATCGCAAGGCTTAAGGCTGGCGATAAACTTAGCCGGACACTTGAATAACTAAATCCAGCTACTCCATTTAAACTTGGCTAATACGGCCTAGCTCCTTCACATAAGCGTTTTATCTAAGTTGTACCATTGACCACCCAAAGGCGAATGCAGTAGCGTGCTGCCCGAAATACAGATTGCTTGAGGGAGAGTAAATTCTGTTTCTTCTAACACACTTATCGCTGCCGATGCTTTGCAACATCTTATTGTGCGTTTCGGGCCTATTCGCGGTGCGCCAATCAAAAAAGCGCAATCGTCTCACATGGTTAAAAACCATGCTTTGGGCATACATAATGCTGTCCGTTTTACTATTTTTACGTACATCACTTTACGGCGAATGGTCCTATATAGTCTTCTTACTAGAGTATCCAGCCATTGTATTCTTAGCCTTTGATATGTGTGAATTTGGTTTTTCCCTCACTGGTGCTGCGGGCATAAAGAGACCAAGATTTTTTCGACCCATTACTGCTATTGCCGCAGTCCTTTACTTTGGCGCACTGGCAAACGCTGTTAACTCAGGCAGCCACATATATAGCGTCAGTTATGCAATACCCTTTATTCTTCCTATGGCGCTGTTTGGGTTTACTCTTGTTTATATGGGCATGGCTGGCCAGAAGCTTGCCCAAATCCCTGTTTACAATATCTGGAAGCTCTATAAAGCCAAGCACACGCTCTCTCATGACACTGCGGCCATACTCGGGTTATTCGCATCCCTTTGCTTATGTTTATTGCTTTTAGTGCTGGTTTTAATTGTGCGGGATTCAGTAATAGCTCGAGCGTACTTGAACATACTTTTTTCAACCACGACCACGCTCATTATTTGCTCAATCGTCATCACATATCTTTATTATGTTGAACAGCGCCTGGAAATAAGCACCAAAATAACAGGCGGCTTGACCGTTTTAGTTTTAAGCAGCGCTGCACTTTTGTTTGCATTGCTTTACGATCAAAATACCAGTTTTGTGCCTCAGCAAAAACGCCTTCTGGAAACACAAAGCCTACAATTCACTGCACATACAAATAATGCATATGAAGCCAAGTTAATATCGCCAGCATGGCAAAACATACATCCTACAAAATTGGACACAGCAGACGCCAAGTCAGTTATGCTTGAGTTGCCATTCACATTCCCCTTTTGGGGTAGCACCTATAGCCAATTAGAATTGCATGTTGGTGGCTATGCAATTCCCCACACAACTGACGCAGCAAAAGTTGGAAGTCTACCGACCCCCAAAATGACCAATGGGTGCTTTGGTGCAGTGCCTTCAATCGTGCCATTTTGTAATAATCCATCTGAGTATGAGATATACCTGCACATAGCAGAAAATGGCGTTACAGCTACTTGGCAACCTAAAAAATACCCCAAGAATATATTCAATAGTCGTCATCAAATGCATATTGGTTCAGATGGTACGATAACCTTCAGCTATCAGAGTCTGCCAAATGTTGCTTCTGCTATCTGGCTAAACACTCTTGGTATTTCAAATGGTGAAACTCGGGATGAAATGCCAAATCTGTTTCGAAACCTACCGACAATTTTTACAGGCAGGCCTATATGGTTTGACCTAACCCTAGAACAACGCTTGGTGACAAATCAGATATATTGGCCCCTGTCTATCTTGCTTGTGGTTATGACGATCATGTTGTGGTTTGTATTAAAACCGTATCTTCACCAAATGCTGTCAGAACCAATTGAACAAATTCTTACAGGACTGCAAAAGGTTGACGCTGGTCGGCTAGATATCGACATCCCAGCTGATGCCAAAGATGAACTAGGCGACCTTGCCAGAGGCTTCACACGCATGACAAGAAGCTTGCAAGAAGCCCGTCAACGCAACGACGAGCAAACAGAGCTATTGGAACAGGAATTAGCTGAACGAGCACGAAAATCTGATCAAGATAAGGACATCGACATACCTTCTAAGAATGAAGTTTTCGAACAGAGAGTTCACGATGTTATTATCAAAAATATTGGAAATTTCGAGTTCCAAGTGAATGAGTTAGCTGAAGAAATGGGCGTCAGCACAAGACAGCTACATCGCCGTCTCGTTACAGTAACAGCAAAAACACCAGCCGCTCTCGTTAGATCGATCAGGCTAGAACGTGCTAAACTGTTATTGTCAGCTCAAGCGGTGAATGTTTCTGAAGCTGCGCATCAAACGGGCTTTAGGGATGTTGGCTATTTTTCAAGATTATTCGTGAAGCAATATGGAATATCTCCATCAGACCTGCTCGAATAACATCATTATGTTATGAAAATTCTGCCAAAACACCCTGAAAAACCTGCCATGTCTCAAATGACCAAGTGCTTGGCAGGATTTTAACCATAATATATTGTTAGCTTGCCCTCACATTCAGTGGGGTCTCAAACTATGTCAAAACTGGCAAATAGCAGCGCGAAGAAGGAATTCTATCCCTTTGAGCGGTACACTATTTCCAAGGAGAACTTGGAACCTGGTGACATACTCTTGCGCCTACAGCCTGACCTAGGCGAACCCAATGATACGTTCTCTACATTAATTGACTATGCGCTAGAAGCGTTGTCCCCCAAAGCTCCAGAAGAGACAAATGAAGCAGTTTTTTTAAGGTTACTATTATCCTTAGTAGACGGAGCGGGCTTCTGGGGCGCTGCTATTGTGGGCAAAATGGATGGAGATGCCTTTTCCGGAAAATATGTTTTCACCTGGGACAATAGCACAGCACAACGTGTACCCATTGAGCAATTTGATAGCACACAGACAATGGCTTTTCGTTTCTGCAAGGGGGCAGTCGCACTGGGTGACTCCCGGCTACCATCACAATCTGTAACCAACACCATTAACATGGTAA
The DNA here is from genome assembly GCA_040830325.1 of Kordiimonas sp. Taxonomy (GTDB): domain Bacteria; phylum Pseudomonadota; class Alphaproteobacteria; order Sphingomonadales; family Kordiimonadaceae; genus Kordiimonas. Next base: position 5,368 of record JBFOLV010000236.1, read on the forward strand.
CCAACTGGGCGCTCACTCAAGATAAATATCCGATGACACTTGTCTTGCTCATGCTGTCGCTTTGGCGATATCGGAAAAATTTTGAGGTACCTGTGATAGAAGAGCTTGTCAAAACACTGTTTGGCCCACTTCACCATCATACACTTGATTTATTCTTTCATCTCTCAAACAATCACTTGAAGAAACTGATAGATATTGGCGCGGAAAAGGCAGCCTCTATTTTGTTTAATCCAGACATCATA
>JBFOLV010000237.1:0-2641 GCA_040830325.1 Kordiimonas sp.
CACGCTGAAGATAAAGTATTGATGCTTGATGTTACGTTCCTGCCGCTCATTGAAAAAGTAGCGCCAATGCTAAAAACCATAAAGCAGTATGTAATTATGGTGGGTAAGGAGCATATGCCGGAAACAAGTTTAGAGGGTGCTCTATCATATGATGAGTTAATAGAGGCCGAGAACGGTGAGTATAATTGGCCTTCTTTTGATGAAAATACGGCATGCTCACTATGTTACACATCCGGAACGACAGGTAACCCTAAAGGCGTTCTTTATTCACACCGTTCGAACTTCCTTCATACCTTGCTTGCTCTGTCCGGTGATACACTCGGTGTGAATGCTCTAAGTACGATATTGCCGGTCGTGCCAATGTTCCATGCGAATGCGTGGGGGATTCCTTATGCAGCTGCGGGATCAGAGGCAAAGCTTGTGCTAAATGGCCCGCATCATGATCCTGAAACGCTGCATATGCTGATGATACGGGAAAAAATTACCATGACAGCAGCTGTGCCTACAGTTTGGCTTGGTATGCTCAAATACCTTGAAGCAACAGGTAAAGATTGTGGTGAACTAAGTATGGTAACCATTGGTGGTTCGGCTGTGCCGCGGTCAATGATCCAAGCTTTTCAGGAGAAATACGGTGTGCGTGTCAATCATGCATGGGGCATGACAGAAACTAGCCCCCTTGGAAGTTTGGGGAGTGAAAATGCTGCAATATCTGGCTTGTCAGAGAAAGAAAAACTCGATGTGCAATGTAAACAAGGCAGGTCAGTTCTCGGCGTGGAAATGAGCATTAAGAACGATGCAGGTGATGAGCTGCCTAGGGACGGAAAATCATCAGGTCGCCTGATGGTACGAGGCCCTTGGGTTGTAGATAGTTACTACAGAAGCGAAGGCGGTGACATTCTAGATGAAGATGGCTGGTTTGACACAGGTGATGTTTCTTGCATTGATCAATATGGATATATGCAGATTACTGACCGTGCGAAGGATGTGATTAAGTCTGGTGGTGAATGGATTAGTTCGATTGACCTGGAAAACGCAGCTGTAGGCCACCCTGATGTTGCTGAAGCCGCTGTAATTGGTATCGCGCACCCTAAATGGGATGAACGACCTTTGCTGGTTATTGTTCCTGAAGAGGGAACCAAAGTCAGTCATGCAGACATGTTGGAGTATTTATCTGACAAAGTTGCGAAATGGTGGCTACCTGATGATCTCGCATATGTGGATGAGCTACCTCATACTGCTACTGGGAAAGTATCGAAGAAGGATCTGCGTGAGCAGTTCAAGGAATATAAGCTCCCCAGCTAACATGAAGGTTTGGTAATCATTGAAGAAGCCACGGCAAAATTGCCGTGGCTTTTTTATGTTAAAGCCTTTCGCACTTTAGGCATAATCCTGCGGCTAACCGGAACTTGCTTCCCAATCGTTAGATGTAATACGCCTGATCCTGAAGTATCTCGCTCCAGCGACTTAATATAGTTTGTGTTTACAATGTATGATCGATGTACTCGAAGGAAAGTAGCAGGCAGGCTTTTCTCCAGTTCCGTCAGGGTGCCACTATGCAAGATGTCACTTTGTTCTAGGATACAAAGTTCCACATAATCGCGCGCACCTTTACAAAATGCTATTTTGTCGGTGGGTATCAAACTAACTGATCCTGCCTGAGTAATGCTGAGCTTACTTGGGAAGGATTTTTCTTTGCTTTCATCCAAGATGAGTTGCAAGCGGTCGCCTCTTGCTTGCTCTATCGCAAGCAGTCTTTTTTCCTCTGTGAATAAGTGAATTTGCTGAACAAACAGAAAAAGTATGAGTCCAGCTACGATGTAATAAAGATAGATATCTAGAAACTGATAAGGAGCGAAATATATGGAAGCTGAGAATAGGAAAAGCACAATGGCATAGGCGAAGGCCTTTGGTTTTTGCTCACCTGCGGCATAGAGGGCAATCATGGCGCTAACAGTGGCAGGGCCTTGCAGCGCAAAAAGCGTTTTACCATCAAAACCATTTTGTAAAAATACAGGTATTATTGAAATTGAAAAACTGACGACGGCTATTGGTGTTTTGTGGTGAGTGATGAAACGGTCAACGATATGAAAAAGTAAGCAGGCCGCACTAACTAGAGCGCAAACAAGGATTAGAACAAGCCGAATGTCGTGAAAAGGATATTCATAAGAGAAGACGCCTCGTGAAACCTCGGTAATAAGTTGCGCTGCTGCAAAGAGAGCTATTAGAGGAACCAATAGATTAGATGCGTCTTGCGTTGATTTTGTTGCCAGATATCCAAAATATAAGGCGCCTACTATCAATATACCAAGAGGTAAAAATGAGGGTAAATAGTCATACAAGATAACATTGGAAGGGTGTGCGTAGGGCGCAATAGCAATGAAATGAATTGGGTTTGCCAGATCAATATAACCGTGATGGCTAGATATGCGAAAGGTTAGCTCATTGTTATTCAGCTTCACTTGCTCTTTGGGGAGGTAAAAGACTGTATCCATCTTACCAACAATTTCTGTCTCCGCGCTTGCAGACGGCAGTCCGTTTGCTCCTACGTAGTTACCGTTTAAGTAAAAAGCCGATGAAGCTTTAGCTGAGACAAAAAGGCCGAGGGGTTCATCTGTTTTTAGAAGTGTTTCCGAAACCGTGA
>JBFOLV010000238.1:0-7708 GCA_040830325.1 Kordiimonas sp.
TCTTTGGTCCAGATAAGACTTGGAACTATGAGCTGGGTACAAAAACAAGTTTTGCAGACGGAAAGGTGTCTGTGAACGCGACATATTTCCATGTGAAGTGGGATGATATGCAAACGAGCCGCAGTTTCGAGTGTGGTTTTGGTTTCCGTGAGAACATTGGTAAGGCCACAAGTAAAGGGCTTGAGTTTGAACTTAATGCGCGGGTCACCGACAATTTGTCTATCAACTTGGGTGCGACACATATCGACAGTCAGTTGGACGAAGATGTGCCAAACTTGAATGCTGAGAAAGGCGACAATGCGCCATACGTGCCTAAGTTCACGATGAATGGTAGTGTTGATTATCAGCGTCCGCTTACTGATACAATGGACGGCTTTATCTGGGCAAATGTTCAACACACAGGTGAGCGCCATACAGAGTTTGATTTGCTTGCTGCAAACCATCGCCGCATGGCGGCTTACACTCTCGCTAACCTCAGGGTGGGTGTGAAATGGGATAACTATGAAATCTCAGTTTTTGCAAACAATTTGTTTGATAGTGCTGGCATTATTCGCTCGTTGCGTCGTCCTCCGTTTGATCCGGATGCGAAAATTCGAGTGACGCCACGTACTATTGGCCTTTCAATGCGCGTTGATTTTTAGGTCGAGGTAAAGCCGTTCCCCTTTGTTGAAATATGCTGAGTGAACCGATGATTATAGTCAAAAACGTTGACGTGTTTGACGGGCTGTCGCCAGAGATCAAAGAAAACCAGCATGTGGTTATAGAGGGGAACACTATTTGTGACGTGACTTCTTCGGAAGTCACGTCGGCAAATGCACATACTATTGATGGTATGGGCAAAACCCTGATGCCGGGTCTTATTGACGCTCATTACCATGCATGTCTCGTGCATGTGAAAGGGTACAACGCTCATACACTTCCACCTTCTCTCATCTACCCCGCGGCATCTCGGTTACTTGAAGATTCTCTAAAACGAGGCTTTACAAGTGTCCGTGATGCTGGAGGGGCAGACTTCGGACTCGCGCGGGCTACTGAACTTGGTTTGGTTAAAGGCCCGCGCATTTTTTTCTCCGGTAGGCCTTTAACTCATACTGGCGGGCATGGTGAGATAAGGTCAAAAAATCAAAGCGAACCCTGCTTGTGTGCAAGCCATAGTGCTCACCTTGTTTGTGTTGTCGACGGTGCGGATGAAGTGCGCAAAGCGGCCCGGGAAGAATTCAGAAAAGGTGCGCATCAGTTAAAGATTATGATGAACGGTGGCGTTTCAACGGATGCTGACCCTGTTTGGCTTTGCCAGTTTACAGACACGGAAATACTCGCCGCAGTGGAAGAAGCTAAGCGTAGGCGCAGTTACGTCATGGCGCACCTCTATATGGATGAGCAAATAGAAAAAGCCGTGAAGCTTGGTATTCGCTCAGTTGAACATGGAAATTTTTTAACTTCGGAAACTGCTGAGTTTATGGCGAAGCAGGGTGCATTTTTGGTGCCTACATTGGTGACTTATAAGGCGCTCGCTGAAAATGGTCAGGAATTTGGTTTTGCAGAAGAGAATTTCGCAAAACTAGCAGAAGTTTCTGAAGCGGGGCTGCAGTCACTGGAAAATGCGGTGCGCGCTGGTGTGCAGGTCGCCTTTGGAACTGATCTCCTCGGTGAAATGCACAAATACCAATGTGATGAATTTGCTATCCGCCGGGAAATTCAATCTCCGTTTGAAATCTTGAGGTCAGCTACTTCTGTAGCTGGGGAGTTGCTTGGAAAAGGCGATAAGTTAGGTGTCCTGAAGGAAGGGGCAATTGCTGATTTGATTTTGGTGAGTGGTAAGCCCCTTGAAGACCTGTCTGTGTTCAATAATGCAGGTACTAACATCGAAAACGTCATTAAGAATGGCGAGCTAATAGCGTGATGTTAGCCTTAATTATGTGGGAGCTATAGAGTGTTAAACAGGACAAAACTGTTGCTGAGTATGTTGTTTCTCGGTGTCTTGACCGCATGTGGCAGTGATAAAACTGTAAATATTGAAATGCTAACAGATGCAGGGGCTATACAATTTGAGCTTTACGAGGAGAAGGCACCAATAACTGTTGGCAACTTTCTAAGGTATGTGGATGCGGGATATTATGATGGTGCCAGCTTTTATCGTGTTGTACGCCAAGATAATCAAATGCAGAATGCTGTTAAGATAGATGTCATTCAAGGCGGTTTGGGAATGGACAATTCGACAAAGTATTTTCCAGCGATCCCTCATGAAACAACCGAGCAAACTGGTGTGAAGCATGTGGTTGGTGCGATTTCGATGGGTAGACTGGAACCGGGAACTGCGGATTCAGAGTTCTTCATTACTGTTACATCGCAGCCTGAACTTGATTTTGGCGGTAAACGTTATCCTGATGGTCAAGGCTTTGCCGCGTTTGGAAAGATCACGCAAGGCCTTGGTGTTGTTCAGAAAATTCAAATGCTTCCGACGGACATGCCAAAAGAAGGTAAGGCTTTGGAGTATACGAGCGGGCAGTTATTGCTTGAGCCTGTTAGAATACTCTCGGTTAAGCGCCTTAACTAACTGCCAGTATATAATTTTAACCGTTTGCCCTAGTGACCTTGCTAGGTTTTTGACCACCTACCCAGTAAGCGAGCTCTGCCGGTTCTTCAATATCAAAGAAAACCATATCCGCTCGCTTGCCAATCTCAAGGGTACCTCTGTCATTCAGGCCTAAAGCTTTGGCTGCATTACGGGTAATGCCCGCTATGGCCTCCTCGGGGGTCAGGCCAAACAATGTACAGCCCATGTGGACCATTAACTGCAATGACAGAACGGGTGAGCTGCCGGGGTTAGCGTCGGTTGCAAGGGCTATATCAACGCCTTCGGCGCGCATCATCTCAACCGGAGGACGCTTGGTTTCACCCAACACGTAGAAGGCACCAGGTAACAGTACTGCGACTGTACCAGCGTCAGCCATCGCCTTGACACTTTTTGCGCTTGCATATTCAAGGTGATCTGCGGAGAGGGCGCCGTATTTAGCAGCAAGTTCAGCGCCAGATAGGTCAGATAATTGTTCAGCATGAAGTTTCACTGGCATGCCGTGGCGTTTTGCCGTTTCGAAAAGACGTTCCGTTTGTTCATAGCTAAAACCTATGCCTTCACAGAAAGCGTCAACAGCGTCAGCAAGGCCCATTTTGGCGATAGCGGGCAGCATCATTTCACAGATGTGGTCAATGTAACCATCGGCATCACCTGAATACTCAGGTGGCAGCGCATGGGCGCCAAGAAATGTGGTGCGAACTGACAACCCTACTTCTGCCGCTGCAGCTTTTGCTGCGCGTAGCATTTTCTTTTCGTCCTCAAAGCTGAGGCCATATCCAGATTTGATTTCGACGGTGGTGACGCCGTCAGCAGCTAGATACTTTAGTCGTTTTACTGCTGATGTGGTTAGCTCCTCGACTGTTGCTTTACGGGTAGCGTTCACAGTGGAAAGAATGCCGCCACCTTGTCTCGCTAATGTCTCATAAGAGACACCGTTAAGTCTCGCTTCAAACTCACGTGCGCGGTTACCGCCAAAAACGATGTGTGTGTGGCAATCAATGAAGCCGGGAAATACCCACTGACCACCACAGTCTTCTCTGCTTTCTGCATTATGAGAAGGTAATTCAGTTTCTGAGCCAACAAACTCGAGTCGGCCGTCTGTTACGCCTATAGCGCCTTTATGAATTACTCCATAATTCGCTTTATCTTTTGCCATTGTTGCAATGTTGAGATTTGTATAAAGTCTATCAAACACTGACTTTTTCCCCTGAGTATTGGCCCTGTTTGGCATCTATAGCACAGCTTTTTGTTGACAGGCAAAATAACTTGTACAAACTTGTATATACAAGTGAGGTTTGAATGAAAAAAATCTATTTCAAAGAAGGTTTGATAGGTACTGATTGGGCGCAGGATATTTGTATGAGTATCAGCTCGGACGGCTTTATCGAAACAATTGAAACAGGCATGAAAGTTCCTGCAGGAACTTCTTGTTATGATACCGTTTTACCTTCTATGCCAAATCTTCACAGCCATGCTTTTCAGCGCGCTTTTGCTGGGCTCGCAGAGTATAAAGAACCAGGCCAATCCAACTTTTGGAGCTGGCGAAATACGATGTATCATTTCGCACAGCATATGAATCCAGAAGCTCTGAAAGTTATAGCTTCAGCCCTCTATGTTGAAATGCTGAAGGCGGGTTATACTGCTGTTGGAGAATTTCATTATCTTCACAATAGCCATACTGATCAGGCGCTCGCGATGTCGGATGCCATTATCAGTGCAGCTGATCAAAGTGGGATAGCGCTCACTCATTTGCCGGTTTTGTATCAAACCTCAGATTTTGGGGGAAAGCCCGCTGAAGAGGGGCAGCAACCTTTTCTGCATTCAAATGAAGACTTTGCGCGATTATTACAGGTGCTGGGAGCGAAACTCAAAGGCAGACATCAGCTTGGTATGGCGTTTCATTCCCTGAGAGCTGTGGCCGAAGATAGCTTTGATTCCGCTATAGAGGCTCTTGAGAAAATAAGCCTAAAGGCACCTATACATATTCATATTTCGGAACAAATGCGCGAAGTAGAGGCATCGCTTGCTCATAGCGGGAAGCGCCCCATAGAGTGGCTTCTGCAGAATCAAAAAATAGATGAACGCTGGTGCCTAGTTCATGCAACCCATCTCGTGGAAGAAGAATGGCGCGGTGTTGCTGAAAGTGACGCCGTTGTAGGCTTATGCCCAGCCACTGAAGCGAACTTAGGCGACGGCCTGTTTCCTGTTCAAGAGTATCTGAAATGCGGTGGACGTTGGGGTATTGGTTCAGATAGCCATATTAGTATTGATGCAAGGGAAGAGCTACGTTTGCTTGAATACGGCCAACGCCTTGCTCGCCAAGAACGCACGGTTTTGTCGGGTGGGGACGGCGGCCATACAGGTGTTAATTTATGGGCGAACGCTGCTCTCGGTGGTGCGCAAGCACTTGCACAGCCCATCGGTGCACTATCAGTTGGTAAACGCGCGGACCTTATCGTGCTGGGTACTGACGCGCCTATGTTTGCAGGCGCAAGTTACGGCCAAATTGTAGATACATTTATTTTCTCGGGGCAGTCTAATCCAATCAGTGACGTTATGGTGGCTGGTAATTGGGTTATTCGTGATGGTAAGCATGCAATGGAAAACGAGATTTTCGATGATTACAAAAAACTCGTTTCAGCGATTGCAACGGATAAGGAGCTTACCGAATGAGTGTCCCTCTCTCTAGGTATGAATCTGTAAAGAAGCATGTGCTTACTTCGATTGAAAGTGGGCAATATGAAGCTGGGGATAAACTCCCGAGCGAAAACGAACTTGTTAAAGCGCTAGGTGTGTCACGCATGACAGTAAACCGGGCTTTGCGTGAGCTAACGGAAGAAGGCCATATCACTCGTAGAGCGGGTATGGGCAGTTTTGTGGCTATGCGACGGATGCGCGGCCATGCTGTTGATATTGTGAGCATCCGCGATGAAGTTGCAGGGCGCGGCGAAATATGGTCCGCAACAGTTGAAGCTCTGCGTGAAGTTAAGGCTGATGAAGAACTCGCACATGAATTTGGCTTTGCTGTTGGCGAGCGACTTTTTTACCTGCTTGTTGTTCATATGGGAGACAAGCAGCCCATTGAACTTGAAGAGCGTTGGGTAAACCCAATTGTTGCGCCTGACGTTTTGGGGCAAGACTTCACTAGAACTACGCCAACAGATCATTTGCTGGCTGTTGCGCCTCTTTTGCGCGCAGAGCATGTAGTACGAGCCATCGCAACTTCTGAAGAAAAAGAAAACCTACTAAAAATAGAGACAGGCACGCCCTGTCTCGAAATTACACGAAAAACATGGACTGGCGAACGCGTCGCTAGCTTTGCGAAACTTCTGTATCCAGGAGATCGTTATGAGCTTACTGCGCGTTTCTCGAATGTGGGAGCAAGCGCCAGCCCCGATTGACGAATATCTAAGAGTAATGAGGGACACATGAAAAATAGACCAGATATCCATGCACCAACAGGATCAGACATAAGCTGTAAAAGTTGGGCAACTGAAGCCCCGCTTCGGATGATGATGAATAACCTTGATCCTATGGTTGCCGAAAACCCTGAGGAACTGGTTGTTTATGGTGGGATTGGTCGTGCTGCGCGTAATTGGGAGAGCTTTGACACCATAGCTTCAACACTTCGCGGTATGGAAGAAGACGAAACGCTTCTTGTACAGTCTGGTAAGCCAGTTGGCGTGTTCCGCACTCACACAAATGCACCGCGTGTCTTGATTGCAAACTCTAACCTTGTACCGGCTTGGGCAAATTGGGAACATTTTAATGAGCTCGATAAGAAGGGCTTAATGATGTACGGCCAGATGACTGCCGGATCATGGATTTACATTGGATCGCAGGGTATTGTGCAAGGTACTTACGAGACGTTTGTTGAAATGGGCCGTCAGCATTTTGGTGGCGACTTGTCCGGTAAGTGGATTTTGACTGCAGGACTTGGAGGCATGGGGGGCGCACAAACTCTTGCGGCAACAATGGCTGGCGCATCATGCATTGCTATTGAATGCCAAGAAAGCCGCATCGATTTTCGCCTTAAAACAGGCTATGTGGATGCGCGGGCTGAAACAATTGAAGAGGCGCTTGAGATTGTTGAACGTTCTCACAAAGAGGGGAAAGCAATATCTGTAGGCGTGCCGGGTAATGCGGCTGAAATTCTCCCTTATATGGTGGAAAAAGGCATTCGTCCTGATGCCGTAACTGATCAAACATCTGCGCATGATCCGGTGAACGGATATTTGCCTATTGGTTGGTCTGTGGAGGAATGGATTTCTAAACGGGAAACTACTCCTGAGGAAGTTTCAGCTGCGTCAAAGCCATCAATGGCTGCGCATGTGAAAGCAATGCTCGCCTTTAATGATATGGGTATCCCAACGTTTGACTACGGGAACAATATTCGCCAAGTAGCTTTTGATGAGGGTGTGAAGAACGCCTTTGATTTTCCAGGTTTTGTACCAGCTTATATTCGCCCACTATTCTGCCGCGGTGTGGGGCCATTCCGTTGGGTGGCTCTTTCTGGTGACCCGGAAGATATTTATAAGACAGATCAGAAGGTTAAAGAACTTATTCCTGATGATCCTCATCTGCACAACTGGCTTGATATGGCGCGCGAGCGTATTCAATTTCAGGGTCTACCCGCGCGTATATGTTGGGTCGGGCTAGGTGACAGACATCGCCTTGGGCTTGCTTTCAACGAAATGGTGAAAAATGGTGAACTGAAAGCACCTGTTGTGATTGGGCGCGATCATTTGGATAGTGGTTCTGTGGCAAGCCCTAATCGTGAAACGGAAGCTATGCAGGATGGCTCTGATGCTGTGTCTGATTGGCCGCTCTTGAACGCAATGCTCAACACGGCCTCTGGTGCGACATGGGTTAGTCTTCACCATGGTGGTGGTGTTGGTATGGGCTACAGCCAGCACTCGGGTATTGTAGTGTTGTGTGACGGCACAGATGAAGCTGCTGAGCGTGTTGGGCGTGTGCTTTGGAATGATCCAGCAACGGGCGTGATGCGTCATGCGGATGCAGGCTATGAAATCGCACAGAACTGTGCGCGGGAAAAGGGCCTCAACTTGCCCATGCTTGGCAAATAGGGGGCGATCATGACACAACAAAAAATGGTACGTCGAGCAGGAA
>JBFOLV010000239.1:0-9458 GCA_040830325.1 Kordiimonas sp.
GGATCAATCAGGTTTGAGCGCTGAAATGCAACCATATCCTCGTCGCTCATGCTATCCCAAGCTCGAACGGCGCTTAGTTGCTCCATACGGACAGCAGGCAGTCCCTCAGGCTCAATATCGCCCAAATCCCAGCCACTTCCTTTCACACATAATACGTCCGTGTCATCACCTAGAAAGTCGGGCACACTTGTCTTTACCGAGGTATTACCACCGCCGTGCGCCACAAGCGCTGGGTTCCCGCCAATAAGCCTGCTGGTGTAAACCCTCAGTGCCAAATCCTCGTTCACGCCTTTTTCTGCATATTTTTCTGTAAAGCGCGCGGCTTCCTTGTCGGACCATAGGTTTTTCATGACATACTCATTGATGTGGTTTTTGTTGGATTTTCTCTGCACAGGTAAGCAGGGTCAGGGCCTATTGATCAAGCAAATTCTCATAGAATTTTCAAACGATTGTCATCATCAATCTCTTTAACTATGGTCAATAGCAGTATCATAGTTCATCAGGGCACGGAAGGAAGCTGGCGTGAAGGTAAACGGCCAACATTATCGCACAATATGGACAGACAGCGATGATCGAACTGTAAAGATTATTGATCAAACACTCCTGCCTCATCGTTTTGAAACTGTGAGTTTGACCAACATGCAGGAAGCTGCAACAGCGATTACTGACATGCTGGTACGCGGCGCGCCGCTCATTGGTGCTACAGCCGCTTACGGGTACGCGCTCGCTGCTCGTACAGACCCAAGTGATGCTCATTTGGAGAAAGCATACGAGCACCTGCTCGCAGCGCGCCCCACCGCCGTCAACCTCAGATGGGCACTTGATAAATTGCGGGCTCATCTAGCCGCTTTAAACCCATCAGAGCGCGAGGAAGCAGCATACACACTGGCAGCTAAAATCGCTGATGATGATTCTGACATGTGCGAGGCGATGGGCACTCACGGCCTCGACTTGATTAAAGAGATAGCCAAAACCAAACCCGCAGGTGCGCCGGTGAACATACTCACGCACTGTAACGCAGGCTGGCTTGCAACCGTTGATTGGGGTACAGCAATTGCCCCGATCTATAAAGCCTATGAAGCTGACATCCCTGTGCATGTATGGGTCGATGAAACCCGCCCACGCAACCAAGGGGCAAGCTTAACAGCGTGGGAGTTATCAAACCATGGCATTCCACACACGCTGGTTGTGGATAATGCTGGGGGGCACCTTATGCAGCAAGGGTTAGTCGATATGTGCTTTGTGGGCACCGACCGCACAACAGGTTCTGGTGATGTCTGCAATAAAATCGGCACTTACCTAAAAGCGCTGGCCGCCTATGACAATGAGATACCTTTTTATGTCTGTGCTCCTTCCCCTTCAATCGACTGGGAAATGGATGACGGCTTGACTGAAATGCCTATTGAAGGCCGAAGTGCGGACGAAGTTACGCGCCTGACAGGGGTAACAGACAAGGGTGCCATTGAAACCATCACAATCGTGGCAGAAGGGACACCCGCTCGCAACGATGCTTTCGACGTGACCCCAAGGGAATATATCACGGGCCTAGTAACGGAACGTGGTGTTACTGAAGCAAATAGAGATGCAATGACAACTCTGTTTCCTGAGCATAAATAAGTAAATACACACCAAACGATAAAGCCGCGCACCCCTTAAGGGATGCGCGGCAAAATCAATAATCAAGCTGGCTAAAGTCTAGACTTAGCCCTGGCGTGCTTTAAAGCGACGCTGAGTCTTGTTAATTACGTATGTACGGCCCTTACGACGAATCACACGGCAATCGCGGTGACGAGACTTTAGGGACTTCAGGCTATTGCGAACTTTCATGGCTCGTCTTCCTAAAAACCAGTTAACACTTACACCCAACTTCCGGTTCCGGGAAACCTTTGGAAACGGGCGGGAACAACTGCACTGTCGTTCCTCGAATCCATTGGGCGCGGAACATAAGGGTGAGCATGCTATCTGTCAATAGCCTGCCGAAATAACTTCTGCATTTATGAATTGAGCTTCCCGTGGGGTACCCCCTAAATAAAGCAGAGACGTTCCCCATGCCCTGTGGAACGCCTCCAATTTTCCCTGTTAGATAGCAGGGATAGTCATCTGGCGCTTTCACGTCAGTGACAAAACCATAGCAAAAAAACTGGTCAGAGTCATGGAAAATCAAGGGATACAGAGATTTTACACACGCCGGGCATGCTAAAGAACGCCGACCAGTATTGCCCCCGATACAGAGGGGGTGCTAAGCATCTATTCCAACGACAAAAAATACTGACCAAGGGGCAATCATGTTAATTTCCAGTGCGTTTGATAGCGGCAATATTCGGGTCATAAATGCAGAAGATCCAGCTAATATTCAGCTTGAAATAAAAAATGACAACGAATCAGACTTTTATCAGTGGTTCCATTTCAGAGCTTCTGGCGTCGAAAATACTTCGTGTAAATATACGATTCTCAATGCTGGCGGTGCTGCTTATCCTGAAGGTTGGGAAAACTATAAAGCTTGCGCTTCCTATGACCGAGAAACTTGGTTCCGGGTAGAGACATCCTATGACGGGAGAACATTAAGCTGGAACTTTGAAGCGGAACAAGACAGCGTCTATTTCGCATATTTTGCCCCTTACTCAATGGAACGCCACGCAGACCTCATTGCAGAAGCTGCTGACAGCCCGCTCGTCAAAACTAGTGTACTTGGCCACACGCTCGACGGGCAAGACATGGACCTTATTGAACTTGGCCACGGTCCTGAAGGCCGCAAGAAGGTATGGCTTATTGCGCGCCAGCACCCTGGTGAAACAATGGCCGAATGGTGGATGGAAGGCGCACTCGATTATCTACTCGACCCAGACAACCCAGCGGCCCGCGCACTTCTTGAGAAAGCCCATTTCTATATTGTACCAAATATGAACCCCGATGGGTCCAAGAGAGGACATTTACGCACAAATGCGGCAGGTGCGAACCTGAACCGAGAATGGAAAAACGCTACAATGGCATATAGCCCTGAAGTGTTCCTAGTGCGCAAAAAAATGCAAGAAACGGGCATAGACTTCAAACTTGATGTACATGGTGACGAAGCCATTCCATACAATTTCATTGCTGGTTTTGAAGGTATCCCTAATGCAACGGACAAACAGTTAGCACTCCTCAAGAAGTATAAAGAAACGCTACTGACTGTTTCACCTGACTTTCAGATAAAGCACGGCTATGACACCATTGGTGAAGGTGAAGCAACACTGGACATCTGCACCGACTATATTGCGAGCACATTTGGTTGCTGCGCGATGACCCTCGAAATGCCTTTCAAAGACAATGATAACATGCCTGATGAGGACTATGGTTGGAGCCCTGAGCGCTGTCGCTATCTGGCAAAAGCATGCCTAGATACTTTGAACATGATGGTTAATGAAATTTAACAATTTATAGTTGATTTATTTAACGTAATCTTTAGCCCTCTTTCTTATGCTTTCTTTGGGTCGAGAGCATAAGAAAGTGTGGAAAACATGCTATTCAGAAACTGGGCCGCCTCTCTACTCTTTACTCTTCATTTAGGTTTCAATTCTGTAACCGCTCAAAATGAACCACTTAAGGTTACTTTTGTCTCTACCACTTTCACTTATACTTCTGAAAGCGAAGATCCAAACATACCCGCCATCGTCGACAAAGCCGTCTCATTAACAGACGGAAAAATCCAACCAACCTACCTACGCATGAGTGATCCGAGAGGGTGGAAAGAGTTTCTTTCGCAAGGGGAAATTTGCCTTTTTGATAAGATAAAAACACCGGAACGACAAAAGGTCGCTTACTATTCCAAGTTCCCCAAAGACATATACCCGCCACAACGCCTCTATGTTCGACCGGGTGTTGTCTCACAGTTTGAAAATGTGAAAAGCCTTGAGCAAATGCTGGCTGAAACAAAACTCGTTATCGGCATCGCAGGTTCAGTTAACTATGGCACCGACATTATGCCAGTCATCGCAAAATATTATCACAGGTTCTTTGTTTTATCTTCTGCGACAGATCACGAAGCGACACTCGACAAGATGCTGCGTTCAAAGCGCATTGATGGTATTTTAAGATCCGGCGCTGCCGACTGGGCAGGCCACAAAGACTTTGTCCAAATACCAATTGAAGAGGCAGACCCCGCCATTTTGGGTTATATAATTTGTCCCAAATCAGACCGTGGTAGGAAAATTATCAACATTATCGACGAAGCAATGGCCAAGCCTGAGTTTCAGACCTTCATCTTGAAAACTCATTTGGAAACTTTCCATCAATCAGAACATGTTTTTCTAAGGAAGCAGTTTGAAGAAATTTACGGCAATCGCTAATCACCGTCATACCTACAGAGCGATACAATATTGTGGCCTGCAGCCACCAACTTTGCCTCACCCCTCAGGTCAGGCAAACTAACAATAAAGGCACAAGCTTTAATATTCGCTCCAACCTTATCCAACAACTTGGCTGCCGCCAGGATAGTGCCTCCTGTCGCAATCAAATCATCCACCAATAACACATTTGTGTCCTCAGCCACCGCATCCTGATGCAATTCCAACACCGCGCTACCGTACTCAAGCTCATACTCTTCTTCAAAGGTATCAGCTGGTAGCTTCCCCTTCTTTCGAATAGGCACAAAACCTACACCAAGCCTATCCGCCAAAGCACCACCGATAATGAAGCCTCGGGCATCTATACCCACCACGGCATCAATATCTAATTCCCCAACAGCTGCTTGCAACTGATCCAACATCAAACGAAAACCATCGGCGTCAGCAAACAATGTGGTGACATCACGAAACATCACCCCCTGTTTCGGGAAGTCAGGCACCGTGCGGATATATTCTTTGATATCTTTTCCCATACAGAGAACAATCTCCATCTTCTAACAGCCTACAAATATCTCAAACTCTATGCGGCAATAGCTACAATAGTATACGCGAGGGAAACAAAAGCCAGTTCTACTGTGATACTTTAAACACTTGCCTCCCATTAATTTTCGTTGCTCATTCACATATATTTCTATATATCCACGATTATCGATATAATTAATCAAGCGTGAGCTCTAACACTATGAAAAAAAGAATAGCTATTAATGGCTTCGGCCGCATGGGAAAACTCTTTCTCCGGGCCATGTGGGGCAACCCTAATTTAGAAGTAGTAGCGATTAATGAGCCACATGGCGGTATAGAAACAGCCGCTCATTTGCTTGAGTTTGACAGTGTTCATGGGCGGTGGGATCACGCGGTTTCTTTTGAAAGCCATACAATAACCATTGATGGAACTGATATCGCATATTCAGAAGCGCCTACACCGCACGAAACGGGGTGGACAGGCAGTGGTATAGATATTGTCATAGAGTGTTCGGGGAAATTCAAAACGAATGAGAGCTTAAACCCTTATTATGAAAATGGCATCCCCAAGGTGTTGGTTTCAGCCCCTGTGAAAGAGGATAACGCCCTAAACCTAGTAATGGGTATTAACCACCACCTTTATCAGCCAACAACGCATAACTTAATCACTGCCGCCTCCTGCACGACTAATTGCCTTGCACCAGTTATCAAGGTGGTACACGAAAAGTTGGGCATTAAACATGGTTCCATCACGACTATACACGATGTAACCAACACACAAGTAATTGTTGACGCTCCACATAAAGACCTGCGTAGAGCCCGTTCATGCATGAACTCGCTCATTCCAACCACAACAGGTTCCGCCACCGCTATCTCACTAATATACCCTGAGCTTAAAGGCCGCCTCAATGGTCATGCGGTACGCGTCCCTCTTTTGAACGCATCACTGACAGACTGTGTTTTTGAGCTGGAACGGCAAGTCACGGCGAGTGAAGTTAACGCACTCTTCCGCGAGGCTTCAGAAACATACCTAAAAGATATCCTAGGCTATGAAGAGCGCCCTCTTGTTTCATCGGACTATATCAACGACCCACGCTCCAGCATAATTGACGCACAGTTCACAATGGTTGTGAATGACACCCAGCTTAAAGTTTACGCTTGGTATGACAATGAATGGGGCTATGTGAACCGCATGGCTGAACTTGCAAACATGATTGCTACTGTTCAGTAAAGGGCGTCTCATGACAGATCTCAAAAGTTACAGCGTAGTGACCGCTGCATATTGGAGCTTCACCATCACCGATGGGGCGCTTCGCATGCTCGTACTTTTGCATTTTCATACACTTGGTTACAAACCGCTAGATTTAGCTTTTTTGTTTCTGCTTTATGAGGCCATGGGGGTTCTAACCAATTTTCTTGGCGGGTGGGTTGGTGCAAAATTTGGCCTGAGAATAACTTTATTCTCAGGGTTGTTTCTACAGATAACCGCACTACTGATACTATCTGTGCTACCACCAGAACTAACGCTTTCAATGTCCGTACTTTATGTAATGGCCACACAAGCTCTTTCAGGGATCGCCAAAGATCTCACAAAAATGAGCAGCAAGTCCGCGGTTAAGCTGGTAGTATCCGACAACAAAAATGGGCAGCTCTTTAAATGGGTTTCCATTCTAACGGGGTCAAAGAATGCCTTAAAAGGCGTTGGCTTTTTTGTTGGTGGCTACCTTCTCAACACAATTGGTTTTGATGCTGCTCTCGTCAGCATGTCTGGTGGGCTTGCACTTATTCTGGTCTCGTGCTTCGCATACGTTCGAACTGAACTAGGCAAAGCCAAGAGCAAAATTCACGGTAAAGATCTCTTCTCCAAAAGCCGGGAGATAAACTTCCTCTCAGCTGCGCGACTTTTTCTATTTGCAAGTCGTGATATATGGTTTGTCGTTGGCTTGCCTATTTTCCTGTCAGATATCGCTGGCTGGTCATTCCACCAAATAGGTAGCTTTATGGCAATCTGGATCATTGGTTACGGCATAATTCAAGCAAGCGTCCCCAAGGTTTTACATCGCACAAAGACCAGCAACAGCGCAGCATCCGCGGCAAAATTATGGGGAAGCATTCTGGCGTTCACCCCCATTCTGATTGGCTTAGGTTTAACAGAGACAGGAAACCTTTTTATCTCCGATCTTTTTAGTGACAATGACGGCGTCATTTTCCTTATAGGCGGACTGATAGTTTTTGGATTTGTATTTGCCGTGAACTCTGCTTTGCACTCCTATTTAATCGTTGCTTATTCAGACTCGGATAAAGTCTCTCTAAATGTTGGTTTCTACTACATGGCAAACGCACTAGGGCGATTAGCAGGTACCCTTCTATCCGGCTTAATTTACCAAAGCTTCGGACTAGTAGCTTGTCTCCTTGTCTCTGGCGGCGCAGTGGTTGTAGCAGTGCTCTTCACTATGCCCCTAAGCGATAAAACAAAACTTCGCACGGAAGGATAAGGAAATGAGCCGCAAAATGACACGAACAATGGATGATGACGCCGCCGTCAGTATGCTAAGTGCTCTAGCTCAACATACAAGGTTCAGCGTATTCCGACTTCTTATGAAAGCTGGCCCGAACGGCCTTCCTGCCGGAAAAATTGCAGAAACAGTAGGTGTTCCACAAAACACCCTATCAACTCACCTCAACATACTTTCCAATACAGGGCTAATTTCGTCCCGCCGAGAAGGGCGTAACCTTATTTATTCTGTACAGCTGGACGATACAAAGGGGTTGATTGAGTATCTGGTAAATGATTGCTGCGATGGACATCCTGAAATCTGTGCTATTTCCCAAACCGAGACTGCTTGTATTTCACGCTAACACATTGGTGTCACAAGTCTGTGTGTAGCCTTTATCTGGCCGCTCTCACGCGTTAAGTAAACAGCGTGCCGGAGAGGATACTTGTTAGTAGCGACGCACCAAACTTGACAAGTATGCGTATTATCCCAAACCTATGTGAAAAGGGATACTAAGGGGAAACATGGAATCTATTACCCAAACCATGATCGAATGGCTGCAATATGTCTCGCACGACCCCTTATTGCTGGCTTTTGCACTCGCAGTGGCAACCTTTGTAACAGAAGATGGTGCTCTTATTGCAGGCAGCTTGCTAGTGGGTAGCGGTGAAGCAAACCCTGTCTTGGCAATTGCCGCCTTAGCTACTGGCATAACAGTTGGGGATGTGGGCTTATATTTTCTGGGCTGGTCAGCTAGAACAAATCAATTTCTTAGAAGCAAGCTTCCCGTCAAAAAGTCGCGCCCACTAAGGCGCTGGTTACTAGAACGCGAAACACCTGTATTATTTACATCCCGGTTTACGCCAGGCACGCGTTTAATCACTTATGTTACCTTCGGTTTCTTGAAGTTGTCCCTTATTCGTTTCGTAACAGTAATGACTATTTCTGGCATCCTGTGGGTAACCAGCATGGTATTATTTGTTAGCGAAATTCAAAAAATTTCAGCACAACTTGGCACTATCCCATCCATTGCTCTAGCTGTCGCAACTGGTGTTCTCTTTATTTTCGCCATTCCTAAAATACTGAAAAAAGTCGCTACTTCTGAAACTATACATGATGCCAAAGCATAGGAAACACATGCTAGTTAAAGCACCTTCAAACAACACCTCTGCAGGCCTTCATGCAGGCATGCCGCCGCTAGATTCAAGTGCAGACGAAGTTTCTTGGTTCGAGTTTGCCCCTGCCCATCTATTTTACACCCCCATAGCCTTATATTGTGGCTGGCTGTCATTGAAGCACTTTGGCCTAACTTTACCGACGAATGTAAATCCCGCCTTACCTTATTCCGGTCTGGTCGGCGAAAGCAAATACACGGTGCTCAATGAAGTAACAGGCGGCTCTCGAGACTATATCGCCCCCTATATTCGATGCACCAAGAGTAATGAAGAGCATGATAGCCGAAGAAAAATAGAAAACACGTTAAGGGAAGAAAACCTTGCGTTTCCGCTAGTCGCAAAACCAGACATCGGCATGCGAGGCACAGGCGTACAAGTTGTAAAATCACCTGATGAATTAAATACTTACATTGAAACATTTCCAGAGGGAGCGGATTACCTTCTGCAAGACATGGTCGATGTTGAAGGAGAAGCAGGCGTATTCTATGTAAGGCATCCCAATGAAAAGAGCGGCAAAATCATAAGCCTAACTCTTAAGTATTTCCCTCGCGTAACAGGGGACGGCAAACAAACCTTGCGACAACTCATCATGGGGGATCCAAGAGCTGGTAAATTGCCACATCTCTATCTCGACCGACATGAAGACAAACTTGACAATATTGTACCTGACGGTGAAAGCGTGCGCTTGGCATTTGCCGGAAACCATTGTCGCGGCACCATATTCCGTAATGGCAATGACCAAATCACCGATGCGATGGTCAAAGCTTTTGATGGCATAGCAAAGTCCATGGGAGAGTTTTACGCTGGCCGTTTTGATGTGCGGTATGCTGACTTTAAAGAATTCCAGAATGGGCATGGCTTCAAAATTATCGAGGTCAATGGCTCTGGCGGAGAAGCAACCCACATTTGGGACTCCCGCACAACACTGCGAGAAGCCTATAAAA
>JBFOLV010000240.1:0-2501 GCA_040830325.1 Kordiimonas sp.
CAAGAAGCCAATAGCATGATCTTCGCTGACTTGTTTAAAATCGAAACAGCAAATCGCATTTAGAGCTGCAATGGCGTCAGGGTCGTTTCTAACGTGTACCGTGCCATTCGCCAATAAGTCTCCAACCCAATGGGTCTTGTCTGTTGATGAAGCGATGTTGCTAGGCAGTTTGTCACGCTTAACCCGAGTAACATGGTCTTGAATACGTCTGGCATAAGGCGAGTCAGACTGTTTCAAAGTCTCGGTTAGGTCTTCCATGCTCATTTTAGCAACGTGAGCATAGAAGTAGATTGGCATCCAGCGCGCTTGTTCGTGACATTGTCGCTCTATGTATGCCTGTGGGTTGCCGACATGGTTTTGTTCTATGAAATCAGAAAGGATATCTCTTTCTGTGAGGTTTTCTTTTACCTTTTTTATGGCAACCGCATCCTCGGAAACAGCAGTCAATTCTCCGATCACATTCAGTGTCGGCGCACCCTCTTTTTCGTCGAATTCACCATCCTTAATAAAGCTTAACTGCGAAACTAGCTCTTCGGGTAGATAGAATTGCCCATGCTTGCCTTCGATAAAGCCGGTACTTAGGTCAACTATTGCAGAGTTGTTGGTGCCAATATCGGCAATGCGCTGAAGAACATTTACGAGGCTTTGTTCATTCTGATTACGCCGTTCTTCCAGTAAAGCTCTGAGCTCAGGTTCCTTAATGCGTGCGGTCTCTCCTGGGTACCGGAAAAAGATGTCACCTGAACGAAGTTTTCCTTCGTCATTTTTGCACACTACAGGTTTGTTATCCGCCTCGAATACATAGATCACTCCGACTGTCTTGTTGCCAAACTCAAACGAACCGATTTCAAACCTGAGATGCTGGTTATATGTTCGTGTCAGATACTGATTGGCTTTTCTCGGATCGAACTTATCCATTCGGTCCTCGGCAATGCCACAACAGGCAAAGCTTTTATCCTCAACACCAAATAATAGGTAGCCGCCTTTGTTGTTGGCAAACCCAGCCATTGTTCTGCCGTAGTCCTCTCTGGAACCCCAATTGAAACTTGCTTTGCCCTCGACAGTGTCTGTTTCAGATACAGCAATGCGCACGTCATCATCTTTTCTAGGTTGAAAAATGGCTGCCAGCGTTTGCGGATGTGTTGGGCCAAAGTCTTCAATTGGTTTTGCTGGAAAGTTGATAGCTTTCCATTCCTTGAGGAAGCGGTTCGCTGCTTCCTCTGAAGAGGGAGCAATTCCATCGTAACGCTCGTTGTTTTGTGAGATCTCGGTAATTCTTCCGACGCTGATTGTGCGTTTGGGTCTAGAGAACAGGAACGCTATTTCTTGATTGCTGTAGTAACCCTCTTTATCTTTTTTGAGTGTGGTTCTACGGGCTAGGAGCCGTCGTATAATCGCAACTTCCCAGTCTTCGATCTGATTGCTTGCCACTTGCTCAACCCCCATATCAATCAAAATGACATTAGTAGTTGTAGGGCACTATACTTTTGGGAGCAATAGTGAGCAGTGCTGTCTTGAGCTTCACCGTTGATGCGTCGAGGGAAATACGTAGGCTTGGGGGGTGGACACAGCGGGCCTCCGCTACCAATTTCAGGCCCTGCGATCATCGATTGCGGGGCTTTTTCGTGTCTGGTGTCTTGGTGCGGGCACCTGCTCGATTATCAGTCCGGCAGGGCCAGCCCCTTGCTTTTGATCGCCGTGTTCAGGCGTTCAAACAGGGATGCATCTGTTGACAGGCTACAACCAATATAGTGAAAATTTTCCTGCATCAGGTCAGTGAAATGGGAATAGGCCGCGTATTTTGTAAACAAATCCTGCTTTTCGAACAGGCGGTTGGCGCGGATATCAGAAACGATAAAATACTTGTCGTTACTTGTTATCTGACCGCGCAAAAGGCGTTCGACAGACCCCTCCTGCACAGGAACGTCCTTCAGTGAAAGCAGCCTATGGATATATTGGTTATAGTATGTGTTGACCTGCACTACGGGCACCAGGGATTGGTCTGCGGCAACGCCTGCAAATGTGCTGTGCCGGGCCAGTTTGCCATTGTTCCTTAACCCGAGAAGAACAAAAAAACCGTCCGACCCAACAGGGGCGGTAAACTGCATGTATGTCTCTCGTTCTGGTGTTTTATAAAGGGTTGGCGCACAGATATTTTTGATGTCACGCTTAAGTGTCTCCAATTGCTGAGACCAGGGAACGTTACGCCACTGCACTGATATAGCTGCCTGACTGGCGGCATCCTTTATATAATCTGCAAGGAAGCCTGTGATCCCGTTCGGGGTAGATATTATGTAGGGTTCACTGTCACTGTACATCAACACCAGCTCGTCGTCCTGGGCTTGTGCATTGTGGTTGCTGGCAAGTAAGAGACCTGCAAGGATAAAAGTAATCACAACTAATGAACGCACGAAAAACCTCAAGCGATTTACTGACCTTGAAAACGCACTCATACTGGGGTCATTAAGTTAAAAAAGGATCAATTTTTAAACATCCCCTGC
>JBFOLV010000241.1:0-5819 GCA_040830325.1 Kordiimonas sp.
AAACGGTTTTAGCGTAATCCACTTTGAAGCCAGTCGCCTCTAGGGCGTTCACAAGGCGTTGAGCATGGTCTTGGTCTTTCGCCTCAATCACCAGTTCCATTTCGGTTTGTTTTAGTGATATGGCACCAAATTCACGGTGGTGGCGCATTTCAATGACGTTTGCCCCGACCTCGGCTACGACTTCTGTCACTTTCGCCAGTGCACCAGGTTGGTCCATCATTGTAATACGTAGACGCGCCAAGCGACCATCACGAGCCATGCCGCGCATGATAGCGGAGGCAAGCATGCGGCTGTCAATATTACCGCCAGACAGGATAATGCCTACTTTGCGATCCTTGAACTTTTCCGGATGTTGCATAAGAGCGCCGAAGCTTATGGCACCAGCGCCTTCAACAATTACCTTCTCAATTTCCATGATGGTAACAATCGCCGCTTCGATTGTCCGTTCTGACACAGTTACGATGTCATCAACTAGTTCTCTAACCACATGGCGGGTTTTCTCACCGGGGTTATTCACAGCGATGCCTTCAGCGATACTGATGTTGTCACCAGCAAGCGATGTGCCATCGATTGTTTCCTTCATCGCTGGGAAGGCTTCTGTTTGCACACCAACAATACGGATGTTTGGATTGAGGTGTTTCGCAATTGTTGCGACACCAGAGATCAAGCCCCCGCCGCCGATTGGTACAACAAGCGTATCTAGGTTAGCTACATCTTCTAGCATTTCTAAGCCCACAGTGCCTTGGCCGGCCATGACAAGTGGGTCATCGAATGGATGGATGAAAGTGAGGTTCTCTTTATCAGCGAGTTCATAGGCGTAGCGAGTTGCAGCCTCAAAGTCTGCTCCTTTGAGTACAACGCGAGCGCCAAGCTCTTCCGTGCGTTTTACTTTATTGAAAGGCGTACCTTCGGGCATAACGATAGTAGCAGGGGTACCGAGGCGGCCTGCATGATAGCTGATACCTTGTGCGTGGTTACCCGCTGACGCTGCAATAACACCCTTTGTTCCTGCCGGGAGGTCGAGCAAACGGTTCAGTGCACCGCGTTCCTTGTAGGCCGCAGTAAACTGAAAAATTTCGAATTTCAGGTGTACATCTGCGCCAGTGATGCTTGAAAGCGTACGCGAATGATTGGTTGGCGTTCTGATAACTGCGCCTTCAATGCGAGCGGCTGCATCCATTACATCTTGGGCAGTAATGGGTAATAATTGTTCGCTCATGGTCCTTATCCTGAAATATTATGTCACAGTTAACTTTGCGCCCTTCTGCCATAGTCTTTCAGGATAGTCCATATCTAGCTTTGTCTTAGGATCAATTTTTTATGAGCCTGTAAATTTTTCAATAAGGGTGTCAATTGCTTCAATGCACTCTGGTTCTGTCATCATGGGGACGTGGCCTTTGTCAGGGACCGTGACGGGTGTCAGGTCTGGGTGGCGTTTCGTCATTTCTGAGAGGGTTTCAGCAGACAATATATCTGATAGCGCGCCCCTAAGTGTCACAACCGGAATATTGTAAAGAGATGAGAATATGCCCCATAAGTCAGGCGCTGACTGATCATTTGTATCTTCAAAATTTCGACTGATAGTTGGGTCATACTGTAAAACCGGTTTGTCGTTCACATCTATGTATAGCTTGCGCGTGAAAGATTCCCAGTCACTTTCTGTAAATTTGGGATAAACACCAGTGTTTGCGTGTTTTACGGCCTCAATAGCGTCAGCCCATGTGGTTGGAGGCGTGCCTTTCCCGACATATGATTTGATACGTGCAATGCCGACTGGGTCTACAACAGGGCCAATGTCATTGATTATTGCTCCGATTAGAGTACCAGGATGTAGAGCGCTCATCATAATAGTCATTAAGCCGCCAAGTGATGTGCCAAATGCGATAACCTGTTGAACATCAATATGCTTTAGAAGAACCATCATATCATTCACATACACATCTGGTCGGTACCGAGTAGGATCTGGGTCCCAGTGAGATAGGCCTCTGCCGCGCTGTTCCACGCAGATCACCCTGCAACGGTCAGCCATATGAGCCGCAATGTCAGCAAAGTCTTTCGAATTCCTAGTAAGCCCAGGCATGCAGAGTATGGTTGGTGCATCTTTTGGCGCACAGTTATAGTCACGGTAAAACTGTTTCAGTCCATCAGGATTGGTGAAATAGGCTTCTGTATAGTCAGTCAAATTCAACATCCTCAAAGGTTTTGCGTAGGTCTTTTTTTAGTATTTTTCCGTTCGGATTACGGGGCAATTGTTCAATGATTGTCAGTCCAGCGATGCGCTGTTGTTTGCCTAGCTTTGAATTTGCCCAAGTTTTAATGTCCCTCACATCTAAAGTCCTGCCAGCTTCGGCAGCTATAATTGCAAAAGGTGTCTCGCCCCAAGTCGTGCTTTTTGCTCCAATCACAGCTGCTTCATTGATAGATGGGTGTGATACCAATACAGCTTCAATATCTTGCGGGTAAATATTTTGACCGCCTGAAAGGATCATGTCCTTTTTTCTATCTACAATGAAGAGGTAGCCTTCTTCATCCAGTTTTCCAATGTCGCCTGTGCGTATCCAGTTTTTGCCATTACTATCAGTATAAACAGCCTCTTTGGTGGCGTCCGGGCGGTTTAGGTAACCAGGCATTACGACGCGGCCACAGGCAACAACTTCACCTGATATACCAGCAGCTACTTCGGTTCCTTCTTCATTAATAATCATGAGGTCAGTGCCAACTAAGGGTTTTCCTGCGGATGCCATGCGGCCCTGTGCCTCTTCAGGTTCTAGGGTTGTAATAACACCTTCGGTTAACCCAAATAATTCGATAACCACAGGACCTAAACGGTTAAAGAGTTTTTCTCGCAAGTCAGAATGAAGCGGTGACCCGCAACTCATTACAGCTTTAAGGGAAGAAAGGTCATATTGTTCGTTGTCGGCATCTTCTAAAAGGCGTTGATACTGGATTGGTACCATAGAAAAGTTAGTTATGCTTTCAGCTTCAATGGTTTCAAGGGCGTGCTGTGTGTCGAACGCCTCATGAATGACCAAGGTTCCTCCAACTAATAAAGTTGATAAGAAACCTACCCAGCTGATGTTTGAGTATAGACCGATGGTGAATAGGGTTTTGGCACTTCCGTCATACCGCAGCGCAATTGACAGGTCATAAGCCCAGTCGCGCCGTCCCTTATGAGTATGGAGAATGCCTTTTGGCGTACCTGTAGTGCCTGAGCTGTAGATAACATTAAGCGGAGAATCGTCAGCTATTGGAGCAGTAGGTTTAGTAGGCTGGTATTTGCCTTTAAATGTTTCAAAATCATCCGATGAGGCACCAGCTGCGATAATAGGTGCGAGTTTAAGCTTGGAGCCATCATAACTTATCAACCTTGAGCTTTGCTCAACAGTTACAATTACCGCAGACACCGCCGCGTCATCCAGCATTGCCATCATAGCGTCATCACTAACTGACAGATTGATTGGAACACTGGCTGCGCCGGATTTCATGATGCCTATAAGTGTTTCAACCATCTGGCGGCCATTTTTCATGACTACGCCTACCATGTCGCCGGTACTAACACCGTTTTCTATGAGGCCATTGGCTATCTGATTGGTCGCTTCATCAAGCTCTTTCCAGCTAATTCTTTCTTCGCCAAAAATAAGGGCGGTTTTATTGCCTTTCCATTTACCATGGAGCGACAGTATTTCTGGAAGAAGAGGGGCTGATGTATCAAAGAAAGTCACGAAGTTGTCCTGTGCTCGTAAGTTAGTCGACGCGCAATTCAGCTGCTTGTTGGAAAAGATGAGGGGCACACGGGTTTATAAAGCCCCTCAAGTTTCCAGCATAAAGTTAGAAGTTGTAGGAGAATGTCGCGGTAACAGTCAGCGGCGGCCCATAAAAGGTTGTTATGTTGTTCTCTAGGCCTAGAGTAGGGAAGTTGTACCCCGCTGTTTTATATCGAGTATCCAGCAGGTTTTTACCGTGAACACCGAAGGACCAAACATTGTCTTCAGCAACATAAACGATGCTTGCGTTAGCAATGTCATATGCTTCCTGATCAATTTCTGGCACTGGAGTTTCAAACTGTACAACAGAACCCTTGTGCGACCAGTTACCATTAAAGTTAAGTGTGCCACTGCCAAGGTCCATGGCGTAAGACAACCCAACATAGGACATGAACTCTGGCGTGTTCTGAACCTCACGTTGGTCAGCAATATTTTCGCCGTTCAATAGCCATTCTTTGATGTCTGCATCAAGAATGTTGAGAGACGTTTGGAGTGTAAGTGCCTCACTTAGCAGGAACTCACCTTCAAATTCGATGCCTTTGATTTCCGCTTTACCTGCGTTTGTAACCGTGCCTACAAAACCATCATTAACACCGTCACCATCTGTATCGATAGGGAGTGACCCTGGAATTTGCATATCCTTATATTCGCTATAGAAAACGGCTATATTTGTACGGGCACGACCATCCCACCATGTTGCTTTGAGGCCAGCCTCGTAACTATCTAAAGTTTCTGCATCAAAACCGTTTTCTACCTCTGGCGAGGTGATATTTGCTCCGCGAGGGTCGAAACTACCAGCCTTAAAGCCTCTGCTGAAGCCTGCATAGATTTTGGCATCATCTGAGAACTTATAGTCCAAGGTAATACGCGGAGAGAAGTCTTTAAAAGTTCGTTCAGATTCAAAGTCACTTGATGCTGAGAGGAATACTGCAGCATCATTCCCAAAGAATGGAGAGCCTTGTCCAAGGTAACTTCCCCGGAAGATATCAGCGGTTCGTTTATCCTGTGTGTAACGGCCGCCAACAGACACTGCGAACGCTTCAGTTACATCATACGTAAGATCCGCGAATAGTGACCAAGCTTTAGTGTCTACTTTACCGCCCGTATAAGCCACAAGTTCTGAGCCAAAAGCTGAGCGACCGAGTTGTCCTAGTACAACGTCAAAGTCATTAGATGCGGAAGCATTCAGGTAATAGAAACCAAACACACCGTTTAATCTGTCACTATTGTACTGTAGCTGAAATTCTTGGCTAAATTGATCGTTGTCGTATTTTACCGGTGCATCAAAGTCATCCACAGGAAGGCTGTCAAAGTCGATTACAGATTCAGTGTAATCTTCACGGTAGGCAGTTATCGACTTAAAAGTGAGTGTGTCACTAGCTTGCCATTCAATTGAACCATGAATGCCTTTTGAGGTGACTTCATTGTTGCCATTGATGCCCGCTGTTGAAGCATTTTGGGTAGCACCAGCTTCGGTATCATATTTATCTACAAGTACACGGTTGCCACTTATGGCAGCAGGGTTAACGCGGTGACCAGATACCGCGTTGGAATCGTCATTTGTATAGTCGGCGGCAACTCGAATGAAGACACTTTCACTTGGAAGAAATTCTAAACTCAAGCGAGTAGCCATTATTTGTTTGTTATAATGTTCTTCACCTGTGGTTAGGTTTTTGCCGAAACCATCTCTATTTAGGGATGCTACTGTACCACCGATACGTACCTTCTCGCCAAGCGGAGTGGAAATTTTGGCGACAGCATCAATTTGATTGTATGTACCGTAAGAGAGCTTTAGGCTGCCTTCAGGCTCGTCAGCCAGACGCTTTGTTACATACTTTATAGCGCCACCAACAGCGTTTCGCCCATAAAGAGTGCCTTGAGGACCACGCAGTATCTCAATGCGTTCCACATCGTAAATATCAAGAAGCGTTCCCTGAGGGCGCGCTAGGTAAACGTCATCCATATATAGCGCGACGCCTTGCTCAAACCCTGCGAGGGGGTCTTGCTGGCCAACACCGCGAATGAATGCTGTGAGAGTAGAGTTGGTTGCGCGAG
>JBFOLV010000242.1:0-5309 GCA_040830325.1 Kordiimonas sp.
AGCGTGCTGGTCTTCGATGTCAGAACAATCAAGTTCAATCCAATGGAGACCGTCAGTGGTACGTTTTGCGTGCAAGCTGTCGCAAGCCAGTCCGCGAATGGTAAAGAGCTCCAGTACGCGCGAAAGCGTATTCACTTCATAATCTGCCTGCACTGAAAAACGTGTACGTGATCTACCTCTTAAAACCATTTTACTCTCCGTTGGGATATTGTCCCGCTTCCTCGTGAATTTTGAACATGAAGTGATTATAGGGCGCTTGATGCGAGAAAAGGTCCCTCAAATTTGACAATTTTCGAAAATAATGGGAAATATTCTCACTGATTAAAGTAATGGTGAGAAGAATTTCTGTATGTTGGATGATCTTGATGCACGTATCCTGAATGAGATGCAAAAGGATGCAAGGGTACCACTTAATGATTTAGCCGAGAAAGTGTCTTCCAGCCGCTCAGCTGTTTGGCGGCGTGTTCAGAAAATGGAAGAGGAAGGCATTATCAAGCAGCATACAATCTTACTTGACCCTGATAAGGCTGGGGTAGGTGTGATGGTTATTGCGCAGGTAAAGATGCAAGCCCATAGCCGGGATAGTTTACCGCACTTTATTGAGAAGGTTCAGAACTTTAAAGAAGTGATCGAGTGCCATACTCTCATGGGGGATGTTGATTTTTTTCTTAAGATCAGAGTTAAAGATGTTCAAGCTTATGAGGACTTCTTTTGGAATAACCTTTCTCAAATTGAAGGGGTGCGAGAAATCAACTCAGCTATTGCCCTCACTGCTTGGAAAGACACAACCAACCTACATATTGAACCGCTTCCGGCTAAATAGTGCTTTCTATTGTTGCGATGTGTGAAATCTTGGCGTATAGCCCGACGCAGATGGTTCCTCTGGGTTTTGCCAGAGGCGAAGAGGGAACACGGTGCGCTTCACATACAAGCAAGACCGTGGCTGTACCCGCAACTGTAAGTGGGAAGCGCTTGTCTGAATATTCCACTGGGATGTAATCCTGGGAAGGAAAGACAGCGCGACTGATCCACAAGCCAGGATACCTGCCATCGTGTCGCCTTTCTGCTGGTCGGGTTAACCACGTAGAAGCGGACCTCCGTGTCGGCGACAATCTCGCCGCTGTGCACGGAGATTGTCAAAGAAAAGACAGACAACTCCACACAGTTTTGATTTTTGCCGTGCAGATTGTTCGGCCAGTGTTGTTTGGAATAAAAATGTCTGACTATCTCAAACTTATGTTGCTTGCATCTATTGCAATTACCGCTCCTACGATTGCGCAGGAAACAGATGAAAGTGTTGAAGAATTGGTGGTAACTGCGTCACGTCGACCAGAGCCACTTTCAAATGTTGGCGCAAGTATTTCGGTAATCGGTGAAAAGGCGCTTGCTGAAGGTCAATACTCTTTTGTGACTGACGCTTTGCAAACGCTCCCGAGCCTTGCCGTAAACTCAAACGGCGCATTTGGTGGCCAAACGTCAATCAGTATTCGGGGTGCGGCAACAGCTCAAACTGTTATCTTGATCGACGGCGTTCAAATGAACGACGTATCTTCACCTGGTGGTGGTTTTAACTTTGGTACACTGGACACAAATGGCATTGAGCGTATCGAAGTGCTTAAAGGTCCCCAGGCTGTTTTATATGGCTCTGATGCTATTGGTGGTGTTGTAAACATCATTACCAAAACAGGTGGCGAAGAAGGTTTTGGCGGCGGTGCGTACGCTGAATATGGTGCTTTCCGGTCATTCCGGGGTGGTGCCAACGTATATGGCGGCAATGAAACATTTGGTTTCAATTTGTCAGGTGGGTTCTCGGATACTCAGGGTATCTCAAAAGCTGAAGCCAAAGATGGTAACGGTGAAAAAGACGGCCATGACAATGTGACTCTGCGTGGCCGTTTGACAGCAAAGCTTTCTGACAGTTTCGAACTAGAAGCGTTCGGTTCATATTCTGATAGCGAAACAGATACTGATAGCTTTGGTCCTGTGGACGGCCCAGATCAGGCCCTCTCTGAAGAGTATCTCTTTGGTGCACGCGCGCACCTTGATCTTGCTGACGGTCGTTTCAACAATACAGTTTCTATTGAGTTTTCAGGCATAGACCGCGCAAGTGTTTCTGCCTTTGGCACATTCCCTGGAAAAGGTCGCCGTTTCAATCTCGATTATCTCGGTGTTTACACACTAACGGAAGGTTTGTTCCTAACAGCTGGAGCGCAGCACGAAAGTGTGAAGGCTGAAACAGTTGATCCTGACAGCATTGACCTTAACAGTGTTTTTGGTGTGCTAGCGTACGAAAATGCAGGTTTCTCCGTTTCTGCGGGTATTCGCTACGATGATCATGAAACATTTGGTGACGCAACAAACGGTCAACTGCGTGCAGCATATAACTTTGCTGATAGCGGTACGAAGGTTTTTGCTAACTGGGGTGAAGGTTTTAAAGCGCCTAGCATCAATCAGCTTACGTACATTTGTACATTCTGCGGTTTGACGGAGCCTTCAAGTGATTTGCGCCCAGAAGAGTCTAACGCATGGGAAGTTGGTGTTGAACAAACGCTTATTGGTGATGACCTTAAGCTTGGCTTGACCTACTTCAATCAAAAAACCAAGAATTTGATCATCTTTGACTTCGCACGAGGCTATGCAAACGTCGATCGTGCAAGGTCTCGGGGTGTTGAAGTGTCACTTGATGCAAACGTCAGCGATACCGTGCGCTTTAACGCCAGTTACACATATAATTCTGCGAAAGATACAATTGCTGATGCCCGCCTTATTCGTCGTCCGAAGAATAAGTTTTATGCTTCAGCTTCTTGGGATGTGACTGAGCGTTTCTCAACTAATATTTCACTAACACATAACGGTGAAATTTTGGATACAGGTGCATCAACTGTCGATGGCTGGACAGTGGTTGATTTCCGCGCGTCATATCAAATTCTCGAAAATGTGGAATTGTACGGCCGTGTGAATAACTTGTTTGATGCTGACTATCAGGTCATCACTGGTTACGGTACGCCTGGTATTGCAAGCTATTTTGGTGCGCGCGTAAATTTCTAAAGGAGAGCTGATGCGTTTTTTACCGCGTCATAAGCGACTATACTTTAGAGTGAAAAAATGGGGGCTGGCTTTGCTTGCCTCCATTACGGCTGCAGGTTTGCCGGCCACAGCCGACAAGGCAGATATAATTTCAATTGATTTTTGCGCTGATCAGTATTTGTTAGCTCTTGCGGATAGGTCCCGTATTCAGGCTGTTTCATATGAGGCAGTTGGACCTAGGTCTTTTTATGGAGACCGCGCAAATGGCCTGCAAACAGTAAACGGTTCAGTAGAGGAACTTATTCAGTTGAAACCAGCGCTTGTTCTTAGGACATGGCGAGGTGGGCCCCGTGCAGTAAAAATCCTGGAACGTCTATCAATCCCAACGTATACGCCGTCTTATTTCATGTCTGTTGAACAAGGCTATGATGTTGTTCGGGAGACCGCCAAGGTGCTGGGCGAAGAAGAAAATGCCGAACGGTTAATAACAGATTATCAGTCGCGGCTTTCTGCCCTGAAAGGCGCACGAAAACATAAGCTTAAAGCAGCTTATATGACACCGAGCGGGTTTACAGCTGGCACGAGTACCTATGTGAATGACATTATTCATCTCGCAGGGTTTGAAACCATTGCGGATGATATTGGTCTCGTGAGCTGGGCACCTTTGCCGTTAGAAAAAGTTGTACTTACACCGCCAGATTTTGTTGTCGCGACATTTTTTGGTGACCCCGATGTACACGTGTCGCATTGGAGCAGTGGGCGCCACGGCGTCTATAAAAAACTCATGGGCGATCTGCCAGTTATTAACGTACCGAGCAGGCATCTTTCATGTAGTGGTTTGTTTGCGGTGGATGCAGCGGAATTTATTCGCGAGGAAGCTGCGCGTCTTGGTCTAATAGAGGAAATGCTTGGTGATTAAGATACTCCAAAAAAGCCCCTGGATGCTGAATAGTGCCCTGGTAGTGGTGCTGCTGATTGCCGCTATACTGTCCGGCATGTTCGGTCAGGTTACACTGTCTGTTGCCGATTTTGTAGCAGCATCGTTTGGCAATAGCAGCGAGGGGTATAACCTGATTGTGCAAGAGCTTAGGATGCCACGCATATTGCTTGGCATGATGGCTGGCGCGACGCTTGGTTATACTGGCGCTGCATTGCAGGGCTTACTGCGTAATCCTCTTGCTGATCCCGGCGTTGTCGGGGTTTCATCATCAGCTGGTCTTGGTGCAGTTACTGCAATCTATTTGGGCGTGGCTGCACAGTCTGCGTTTGCTGTACCATTTTTTGCGATGGCTGGCGCACTCATTGCTACCCTTATCCTGATGGTGCTTGCCGCGCGGGATAGTAGCGTGCTCACCTTGATATTAGCTGGTATGGGTATTTCTAGCCTTGCCACCGCGGGTGTGTCGCTCATGATGAATTTTGCACCTAATCCGATGTCATTACAGGACATGGTGATGTGGATGTTAGGCTCGCTTGACAACCGAACTTATGAAGCTCTGCTGCTCGCAGGGCCCTTTATTCTTCTAGGTTGGGTGATGATGGTTGGTGTCGGACAGGGATTGAATGCGCTCAGCTTAGGCTCTGATGCGGCCTACACACTAGGTGTTGACCTCAAAAAACTCCGGTGGCGGGTTGTCGTGGGGACAGCGCTGTCTGTTGGAGCGACGGTTTCTGTTTGCGGTGCTGTCGGTTTTGTTGGTCTTGTGGTGCCGCATTTTGTGCGTGCCTTTATCGGTTCGGAGCCGAAACGGCTATTGTTGCCGAGTGCGTTAATGGGTGCGGTGCTGCTTACACTCGCTGATATATTAACCCGCCTACCAATAGGGCACGGCCAGCTAAGACTAGGCGTGGTTACTGCTGTTATCGGTGCGCCTATGTTTATCTATATTATCTTCAAAACGCGGGAGAGCATGCGATGAGCGGTTTGAAGTTACAGGGTGTTGCCGTTTCCCTCGGCGGTACGCCTATTCTTGGAGATGTGTCATTTGAGATAAAGCCAGGTGAGATGCTTGGCCTGATTGGCCCCAATGGGGCTGGGAAAAGTACTGCCCTTCGCGCTATACTCGGTCTTGTCGAAGCAGGTGGGGATATCACGCTTGACGGCAACTCTGTTAAGGGGATGAATGCTAAGGAACGTGCTCGTCAAATCGCGTACGTACCACAGGGGGCACCAGTGCACTGGCCTCTTACAGCGGAACGCACTGTGGCGCTCGGGCGTATCCCACACCTCACTCCCTGGCAGGATATGAGCAGCGCTGATAATGCCGCTATTGAGCAAGCAA
>JBFOLV010000243.1:0-4517 GCA_040830325.1 Kordiimonas sp.
CCGCCTTCAGCAGCTTTCTTTGCAGCATCGCGGGCACGCCTTTGCTCAGCAGTCCACTTTGGTTTTTTCTTGCCAGCCTTGGCCTTTTTGCTCGCAGGCTGAGCCTCAGCTTTTTTAGATGAATCTGGTTTAGTTTCTGCCTTTGCCTCAGGATTAGACGGTCTAGCCTTTTCTTTGAAAGGTTTGTCTTCTTTGTAATCGCGCTTCGGCCGCGCACCACTATCTCTATCCGAGGGGCCTCGTCTATCAGGACGTCCCTCACTCCTGTCTCTACGCGGCCGGTCACCTGACCCTGAGCGGCCACCATCCCGACCTTCAGAGCGACGTCCTTCATAAGAGCGTTTGTCATGAGAAGGTTTTCTGTTGCGGCTTCCCTTCGCTTCAGGCGCAGGCCCACGAAGTTTATCCACCGTAATGCTTTTCTCTAGTTTCCGGCTTGGGCCTAGCGCCTCAAAGAATTTATCTACAATATCAGGCGCAAGCTCCACATGGGTTTCATTTTCATGAATACGGATAGAACCAATACCCTTCTTGGTAATATTTCCAGCCCGGCAAAGGGTTGGCAAAATCCAGCGTGGTTCGGCGTTGTGCTTGCGACCAACCGTTAAGGACACCCAAGTTCCGTCACTGAAGTCCTGGCGGTTCTTCTGAGGTCGTTCGCCTCTGTCGCGTCCGCGATCTCTATCCCGGCCATAATCACGATCAGGGCCGTTGTCAGAAAGTTCCTCCGGCGTTGGCTGTCCAGTTTGTTGCAAACGCACAAGCGCAACAGCAATTTGCTCGGCACTATGATGCTCAAGCAGCTCTTTGACATGTGGGCGTTCTTCATCGTTCATAACCTCAGTTAACACCGGGTCATTCAAGAAACGCTCGCGGTCTCGTGCTGCGATTTCGTCCATTGTGGGGGGCTTGGCCCATACCGCATCGATCTTGGCTGTTCCAAGCAAGCGTTCAGTCCGGCGACGTGCAGGATATGGCACCATCAGCGTACAAACACCTTTGCGCCCCGCCCGGCCAGTACGACCACTGCGGTGCAACAGTATTTCTTTGTTCTTAGGAATGTCAGCGTGGATCACAAGCTCTAGACCCGGCAAATCAATGCCGCGCGCAGCCACATCCGTTGCTACACATACACGGGCACGGCCATCCCGCATTGCTTGCAGGGCGTGGCTTCGTTCGTTCTGGCTAAGTTCGCCCGACAGAGCTACAACCGAAAACCCACGGTTATTCAAGCGGCTTGTCATGCGGTTAACTTCCGCGCGAGTACTACAGAAAATAATCGTGTTTGGAGCCTCAAAGAAACGGATCACATTGATAATCGCATTTTCCCGATCGTTCGGAGCTACCGTGAGTGCCCGATACTCAATATCTTGGTGTTGCTTTGTATCACTTTTTGTCTCAATCCTTACAGCATCCCGTTGATAGCGCCTCGCGAGGCCCATAATAGACTTCGGCACTGTTGCAGAGAATAACAGCGTACGGCGGTGCTCGGGTGCGGTTTCCAACATATACTCAAGGTCATCGCGGAAACCGAGATCAAGCATCTCATCTGCTTCATCCAGAACCACCGCACGAAGGCCTGTCATATCAAGTGAACCGCGTTCGATATGGTCCCGAAGGCGCCCCGGTGTACCGACAACAATATGAGCGCCGCGATCCAGCGCACGGCGCTCAGTGCGCATATCCATACCGCCTACACAAGAAGCAATCGTCGCCCCAGCCATCTCATAGAGCCATTCAAGCTCGCGCTTCACCTGAAGGGCAAGTTCACGTGTTGGGGCTATCACAAGTGCGAGTGGCGCGTGCGCCTGATTAAGTTTCTCAGCGCCTTCGAGTATATTAGGCGCAAGAGCTAGACCAAACGCTACCGTCTTACCTGAACCAGTTTGCGCGGAAACCAACGCGTCAGCGCCTGCTAGTTCTGGCGCAAGCATCTCTTTTTGCACAGGAGTGAGGGCGCTATATCCGCGCTTAGTTAAAGCCTGGCCAAGCGCCGGAACGACACCATCAAATTCTGTCATCATGTTCTTTCAGAAACAAATTTTAACCGCAAAACTGCCGGTTAATCGCATTGAGAAGCGCACACGGATACAGCCAAGCGTGCGTCGAAACAAGTCATTTTAGTGATGCCTAGTTTAAACAGTGGTTAATCAATGTCAAAATAACCTGAAATACCAGCTGTATTGTCCTCAAATACTAGGTGAGAGGTTTGATCATATGCAGAGTTTCTTCTTCAAAACCTAGTTCCTGATAGAAGCCCTTTGCCTGGTTGTTAGTTGCAAAAACCTCAAGGTGTAATAGACGAAAGCCTTGCTCCTTTGACCAAGTTTCCACTGCTTCCATCAGTTTTTTCCCTACACCTTTTCCCTGTGCATTTTCCGCAACCGCCAAAAGAGGAATAGTGCAGCAGTGCTCACCAGACAGCTCATCCTCACGCTCTCGAGCATGAACAAAACCAAGAGCAACGCCTTCTTTTTCGGCAACTAAAGTAATGTGTGTCTGGTCAGTTTCTTCAAGCATCTCGGATATATAGTTATCCTGAAATTTCTGAATAACCTCACTACTATGCCACCCAAACTTCGCTCCCCCAGCCAATACTGGGGACAATGAACATATAAACTCAAAGTCTTCACTTTCAGCGTGTCTAATAGAAATCATATCAATATTGGGTTCCATAATGCTGATACATCAGCGGGTATCAAAAGTAACGGTAGTCTTCATGCCCGAGCTCAGAACATCGCTGTCACCGTACCGTTTAACCATATAGCCCTCATCATTTGGGAGATAGAGGGCACCATCCATAAAATTAAAGTCAACATTCCAAGTATCAAGAAGAAGTCTTTTTCCAGGAAAATCGATCACATGATGATACCATATCAACACGTTACTCCCGATTAGACCATCTCGCTTATGAGCTTGTTGGGGTTCTTTAGGCGCGACAAACACCGGAGTTCTCAGAAACTTCAAGGGGCCAATTTTAAAATTGGCATTTGTAAAAATACCTGTATTTGTCTCTTTCAGGTTTCTAACATTCTCGCCCTTGGCCGCCTGCTGAAATTGCTTACTACCCCAAATCACCATTGCGCCTGGGTACCCGGTATCAATCATCAGTTCTTTTTGTCTGACATTTTTTTCCCAAGGCATCCTTGATTTTACAACAATATGTGGCGCTGTATTCTTCATAACTAGCGAGAGCGTCGTTTTAAAATAGTCCGTAAGGTCCGTACCAGCCTCATAGAGACGCATCAATTTTGCGTGTCGATTGATTTCTACGACATAGCTGCCAAAGAAGTCCTGCCCGAGCACACCGTCAAACCGCAGATCTAACCGGTCCCCAATTGGAGGACGGCGATCTACCCGTATAAGACGTGTTGGTAAATACTCAAATGTACCTATGCTGATAACTTCTGGCTCAAGCCTTACTCCTTCCACAATCTCATCTAAAGCAGGGAAAATGATGTTGGCATTATCACGAACAGTAAGGTCGCTGTAATCCAAATCCTCGGATTGAAAGAGAGCAGTTGCTGATGCCCCAGTATCGAGTGCCAATTCAAGGTAATAGTCACCAATGACAATTGGCACGAGTACGCGATTATTCACTATCTGGATCGAGATTTCTGCGAGAGGTTCGGGTCGCCCTACATCTGCTAGTGCATGAGGTTGCATAAACAGGAAACCAACAATCGATAGAACTAGTGTTTTAATCTGTTTCCTCAACTCATTCACTCCCAACAAGCCACTACTGTCACTCAACACTCATGACGAAATTGCAGTATTTATCAAACCTACTAACTCAATTTACAGCAACGCAAGCGCACTTTCCCGTTTTTCTACTTACCATTTCCGTTCGGTTCGGGCTTTTCTTCTAGAACTTCTTCTTCAATCCCTAGTTTTTTCACCCGCTCCAACCACTTAGATCGCGCCAGCTGGCGCATATCTTCCACGCTATCCATCTCATCCATAATTTCCATACCTAGCAGCGCCTCAATAACATCTTCCAGCGTGATAATACCCTTTGTACCGCCATAGGTATCCACAACCAGAGCCATGTGCTGCCGACTTTCCAAGAAAAGCTCCAGCAGATCAGGCAAAGACATGTCCGCATCCACTCTTCTGATTTCACGTTTTAGGGCGCTGAGGTCTGTACGTCCCTTATTTTGAGCTTCAAAAGCGAGTATTTCATCACGCAGCACTACACCTGTGATGTCGTCCATATCTTTGTCATACACCGGGAGGCGTGAGAAAGTATGTTCAAGAATTGCTTTCAATGCATCAGACACAGTTACATGAATGTATAAGGCCGAGACCACCGTGCGCGGCGTCATAATATCGGTTGCCTGCAATGAACTAAACCGAATTAGGTTATGAATTATCCTCGCTTCATGTGCTTCTATCTGGCCACTACGCTCACCAATGTTGGTCATCGCGAGTAGTTCATCCCGACTGAACAAATGCACTTTTTTACCACGAGCGATCAGCTTCGTTAAACCTTCTGACACCCAAATTAAAGGGTACAA